>JAISUK010000023.1 GCA_031272075.1 Dysgonamonadaceae bacterium | reverse complement strand
TGAGCAAACGCTGACGATATGCTCAACACAAATACCAATATGTAAATATACCCACTCATTACGAATAGTGTTAAAAATGATTGCGTTACCAGCCGGGGTTTTGGAGGAGGGCGGGGTTTAACACCAATTGTTCGGTTGGAATTGGCATAAGATAATCCCTGTTAACATTGAAACGATAGCCGTTGTCCAATGCAGGGGAATTTTTGTAGCAGTCAATATAACCCTGCGCATTAATCGGCAATGTGGCTATCCGTTCAGGGATTTCTCCGGTTTCTTCGTCCGGAATTTCCCACTGTTTTCTGAGAGCGCCGAGCGGACGTTTGCCGACAATCACTTCGTCGGCCGCAGCCCATCGAAAGATATCGTTTAAGCGCATATTTTCGCAAGCCATTTCCACTTTCCTTTCCCTGCGTATTTCCTGCAATAAAGGAGAAATGCCGGTAAAATCCCAATTGGGGTCAGGAGTAATATTGTTAATGTCCAACATTGCGGGCATGCCAGCACGCTTTCGAAGCGCATTCACTGTTATGTCAATATCAGCTTGTGTAATTGTTCCCAATTCCGCTTTGGCTTCGGCATAAATAAGTAATGTTTCGCCGTAGCGGAAATAGATAGCGCCACTCGTCGATTGCTCATTACTCACATAAATCTCTTGATAATCAGCCGTATGTCCTTTATATCGTTGGTAGCCGGTTACCGAAGTTTGAGTAGAAACTCCGAAACGCGGTTCCGTAAAATAGGTCAAGTTCGGCTCGTTATAGACTATATGTACGCTGTCGTTTACTTGGATCGTTTGATTGAGACGCGGGTCGCGATTGGCGACAACCGTCCGTAAATCTTTATCACCCTGATATAAGGGAGAAACCGCGATTGGTTTTCCATCTGTACAAAGATATGACTCAATCATTGTCTTCGTAATCCCCATTCCGTAAGCATGTCCAACAACCCAATGCTGCACCTGTTCTTCTGCAAGTGAATATTTACGCCAGAGGAGCACCTCTTTGTTATTGCTATAATCTTTTTGATTAAACAACAGCCAATAACCATAATCAACACCGGTATTGGCAAGCGCTGGAAATCCGTTTTCGTCGGCTAATTGCATCAAATTGCCTGCAGCATCCGCTGCTTTTTGGATAAATTTTGTTCCGTCGGAACCATTGACTTTGAACGGCGTATTCTTTTTTGCGTGATATCGTTCCCAAGTACCTTCATACAAAGCAACACGCGCCTGTAAAGCCAATGCAGTTTCTTTCGTTACTCGACCAGTCCAACCGCCAGCTGCTCTTGCCGGAAGATAATCAATGGCAAGGTCTAAATCGTATAGAATGGAATCCGTTACCTGATTGCGAGGCATTCGCGGATCGAAAAGCTCTGGGGAATTTTGATAAAGTGTAGTGGAAACCCAAGGGACATCGCCAAAAGTTACCAATTTCTTAAAATAAAATATCGAACGAAAGAAAAGCGCTTCGCCCACATATTGTTTTACAACATCCCATGCCCCGTCCACCTGTTGATAATGATCCATGAAATAATTGATATTGCGAAGCAACGACCAATCGCTTGACGACCAGCCTCCGCCCGAACTCGGCAATGTATTTTCTCCATTCAGTCGTCCGTTGTAATCAGCCATAATATACGTGTCACTGCCGTCAATCGCATCAAACGTATACGGGCTCTCGTACCAGTGGACATAAAATCTTGACAATAATCCTTCTTGATTGTAAAAATTATTGACATATATCTTCAAATCATTGGTTGTTTTCCAGAAATTTGCATCGGAAAGTTCAACAAGCGGCGCTCGTTCGAGGTAATCATCGCTGCAAGATGTCAAACATATCATCATGCCTGTCAAAACTATTATAGAAATATAGCTAATTCTTTTCATTTTGAATACTTTTTTAATGTTAATTAAAATGTAATATTTATTCCACATGCCCATGTTCGTTGCAATGGATAAATTTTACCATCAACCCATCCCCAGGTACCTGCCAGTGTAGAAAGTTCTGGATTTATGGGTTTGAACATTTTCGTCACAGTTGCCAAATTTTCTACATTGGCAAAGATCCTGATTTTTTCGCAATATTTCTGTATCAATGCAGAAGGAATTGTATATCCAAGTTGTAGATTTTTTACCCGCATATAAGCAGCATTTTGCATGTATTTTGTTTGCGGTTGCATGTTCTTAGTCATTTCAGCCGAAGTCAAGTAATATTTCGGAAAATAGGCATTGGGGTTTTCTTCACTCCACCGGTCAGCGTGTTCTACAAATGCGGAACTGTGCCACTGGTCGCCTGTGATCCCCCAAAAGAATCCTGCAAAAGTATTATTGGTAAATACGATATCCCGTTTTGCCACTCCTTGAAAAAACACGGCTATATCAAAACCTTTGTATTCTGCATTGATATTTACACCAAAAGAATAGCGCGGGGTGCTGTTGCCGATAACTATCATATCGCCCGGATCATCAAGGGTATTGCTACCCCAGTCAATTATTCCGTCGTTGTTCTGGTCTTTATAACGGATATCGCCCTTAGTCCATCTGTTGTACAATTTGCTTTGCGATGGAGCGTTAGCAATTTCTTCGTCAGACTGGAAAAAGCCAACCGTTTCATAACCCCAGATTTCACCCATTTTCTGCCCTTCATACCAAGTAGTGCGCAATCCATTGGGATTCGGATATTTTGTTATCTCACCCCAATAGTCACTCAATACAGCATTGACACCATAGCTCAATTCTCCGATAAGATGTTTCCAACCAACGGTCAATTCCCAACCCGAAGTTTTCATTGCTGCCGAATTGGTTTGAGGAGCGGACGTTCCCAGTATTGCCGGCAATGCTTCGGAAGGCCCAACATAATCGTTCATATATCTGTTGTACCAGTCGAAGCTGACATTCAAGCGGTTGGAAAAGAATGCAAGGTCTGTGCCGAAATCGAGTGTCGTTGTAGTTACCCATGTCAATGCAGAATTGATTATTCCTGGACTGCTTATATTTGATTCGCGCCCTCCGCTGAAAATCCAGTTGCTTGAAGTAGGCGAAACCTTGCCTAACGAAGGGTAGAAAGGATAATTCCCTGTAAAACCTTGGTCTCCCAATGAGCCGTATTCTACCCGCAACTTCAGAAAATTGATGTTCGACTTTATCTGCTCCCAGAATTTTTCATTAGACGCTACCCATGCAGCCGAGATTCCGGGATAAAACTTGTAACGTACATCGGAAAGAAACCGTGAAGTACCGTCATATCGTCCGTTAAACTCGAACAAATATTTTTCTTTGTAGTTGTAGTTGAAACGTCCAAATCCACCTCTGATAGCGAGTTGCGAAGCGCTTTCGCTGATGCTGCGTAAAGTCCCGTACGACAATGCAATTGACGGAATATCATCAGAATAGAGGTAATTATTACCCGCTGAAAGCGACACATTGTCGAAAAGTTCTTGCGTATATCCCGCAAGTATTTTGAAATAATGATCGCTCAAAGATTTTTCGTAAGAAGAATAGACATTGATGTTATTATGGATGTTTTTTCTCGTATATCGTGTAAACGAATTGGGTGTTGTTCCACTCAAAGGAGTGAGGGTTCCACTTGGACGTGAATAATAAATTGTTTTCACGTGTTGAGTACCATCTGTATAAGTCAGGTCGTACGAATAATTTGCCGTAATTTCCCAGCCTGCCAGCGGTTGGAAAACAAATTCACCTGTTAACACGGCGTTATTGCCTGTTTCTTTATTCCGGCCACCGTTATTCAATCTTAAAACAGGACTTGCATTATTGAAAGTGCCATCAGGATTGTATAACGCCCATGTAGGAAATGCGCGGCCTATCTCATTCATGAAGTTCATTTCTGCACCATTCACATTAGGCGCATCTTTATTCGCTTGCGAAAAACTTCCCCTGAAACTGAAAGTCATCCATTTAGTCACGTTTGAAGTCAGATTTGCACGAATATTATAGCGGTCATACGTGTCATGTCCGTATTCATACATACCTCCCTGATTGTAGTATCCCAAACCGACATAATAATTGGAATTTCCAATGCCTCCCGAAATGCCCGCATTATGACGTTGACTAAAAGAAAAGTCCTTGAAAAAAATGTCAAACCAGTCGTTATTTGCATTTGACGTTCCCCAACTGTCGGTGTCGGGTGCCGGATTTTTCACAATTTCGTAATCTATTATTCCGGCTTGATAATCCTTAATCAGTTGAACTACCTCGTCGCTGAAATAAGGCGCCGAGTTTCCCGAATTGAAAGCTGCTTCGTTTCGATACAGCGCAAAATCCAGCGAATTCATCATTTTGGGTAAGTTAATCGGTTGTGCCCAGCCAAAATTGTTGCTGTATGTTATCGTCGGCTTTTGACCCTGCTTGCCTTTTTTGGTTGTTATCAAGAGCACTCCGTAGGGAGCATTGGAACCGTAAATGGCAGCTGAAGCAGCGTCTTTCAGGACAGAAATACTTTCCACATCGTTCATATCAACGTTACTGAGGCTTCCACCCTGAATGCCGTCAATTACAATCAGCGGCGTTCCGGAAGAACCAAACCCTGTGTATCCGCGAATATTGACGGATAAGTCAGCGCCGGGTTCTCCACCGGAATTTGTTGGAGCTATATTCAAATTTGCCACTTGCCCTTGCAATGCTTGTGCAAGATTTGTTACAGAGCGGTTTTCAAGAACATCGCCTTTGATATGCGCCACCGCCCCCGTCAGATTCACCTTCTTTTGTGTGCCATAGCCCACTACCACCACCTCGTTGAGGGCGAGGTTTTCTTCTTCGAGGGTGATATTGAGGTTGGTTAGTCGGGCAGTGGAGACTTCGCGCGAGATATATCCCAGATAGGAGATGGTCAAGAGGGCGTTTTCGGCGACTTCCAGAGAAAATTGTCCATCGATATTGCTGATAATTCCGTTGTTGGTATTTTTTTCAACAATGCTGGCGCCGACCAGCGGGTCGCCGTGCCGGTCGACAATTTTTCCGGTTATTTTCTTTTTTTCGGGCTTTTGCTGTTTATCGTCTGTAGGAGAAGATTTTTTGTTGATAAACACTTGGCGGTCGTCGATGTAATAGCTGTATTCGGTGTCTTTGAACAGTTTATCCAGGATTTTTTCGATCGTTTGATTTTTCACCTGGATATCCACTTTGCAGGTTTCGTCGAGTGTCCCGGCTTTATAAAAGAAAATAAATTCGCTTTGTTGTTCGATTTCGTCTAATGCTTCTTTGAGCGTTATATTGCTCTTGTTCAATGTTATAAATGTTGTCTGAGAATAACTGCCGGATGCAGTGACAAGGGCTGTCCCTGCGATCAGAAAAAATAATGTTAGTCTCATGATTTTGAAAATTTGATTCTTTATCATATCTTTATGCGATTTTTGAGTTTGAGTTTTTTTGATTTTTGACTTAAAGTCGCGAGTCGGTAAGTGTTGCAACCATTTACCGACTTTTTTTTTGTGTTTTTCATGATGTGATTATTCCATAGGCAGTTCAATTCAAAAGATTAATAAAATAGGCGTCATCCGCTTTTTCGCATCTCAATGATGATGAGACTTTAGTGAACCCGTTCAACACGCGCGACAGGTCTTCTTTCAGATCCAATTTGCCCGCAAAACGCAGTTCGCCCGCCTCGGACGAATAGCGGATGTCCTGGCCGTAATAGCGAGCCAATCGCGTCAGGATATAAGAGAGTTTCTCGTTCCGAAAAATATAATATCCATCTTTCCACGAAATGTAATCGCCGGCATCCACCGTCTGGATTTCGATCACATTGTGGGAAAATGTGAGCATCTGATTGGGTTTCAATGTCTTTTCTTCGGAGGTATTGTTGGCTTTGACCGAGACCGAACCTTTCACCAGCACCACCGATTGCGCAATGTCGTCTTTGTAGGCGGTCACATTGAACGATGTGCCCAAGACATTTATCTGTAGGTCGTTGGTCTTCACCACAAACGGGCGACCGTCGTCGGGATTTATTTCGGCGTAGATTTCTCCCTCTACGAAAATTTCCCGTTTATCGCCGTTGAAAACCGGCGGGTATACGACCCGCGACATCGTATTGAGATGGAGTTTTGAACCGTCGGAAAGCATCAGGGTAGAGCGTTTGCCTTTCGGGACAATCACCTGGTTGAATTTTGCAACCTCCTTGTCGTCGCCTGCGGATTGGGTTTCGGACAGCGAGCCTACATTCACACTGCCGTCTTTGTCGTAGACGATTTCGGCCGTCTCTTCCTTCAATGCCATTTGCTTTTCGTCCGAGAGGATGATCCGTATCTCGTCGCCGGAAACATTCTCCGGCAAGCGTACCTGTTCAATAGCGATCGACGCCGACAGCGGCGTTACTTCCCGCGTTGAAAACCGGAATAGATAAATGCCTGTTATCAACGCTACGGAAGCCGCAATGCCCGAAAACCACAACAAGCGCTTGAATTTTCTGCGGTTGGAGCGGTCTATCTCGACACCGATGTTTGTCCAGATGTCCGCAATTTCCGCTTGCGTCAGATCGGGATGTTCGGGACGTAAATGATCGACAAATTCCAGGGCGAGTTCGTAATCCGCTTTCGACAGCTGACCTTCCGACATCCGGCGTTCCCAATAAGCTTTGCTTTCGGCATCCGCATGATTCGCCAAAGCGATAAAATGCTCATCTTCGAGCAGTTCAATTATCGTATTTTTGCTGTTTTCTTCCATCTTTATCTCATTTCCTTTTATCCGTAAACAATAAAAAAATCGTTTCCATACACATCAATAATCCGTTTTTGAAAAACTTTTCAGTTTGCTGATCGTTCGATGCAACAGATTGCGAACCGATTGGTAATTCATCTTCATCAGATCGCAAATTTCTTCGTACGAAAGTTCTTCTACATAACGATAATACAACACTTCGCACTGTCGCGGCGTGAGTTGTTTGATCATATCGTTAATTGCCTTTTTTCGTCCGGTTTCTATTTCATTTTCAATAATTTGGCTTTCTATTGAAGTTTCCAGTAGAAAAACCGGCTCTATCGTATCTATATGAATCAATGTTTCTTCTTTCCTGAATAGATTGAAGATGCTGTTTTTTAACGATTTATACAGATACACCCTGACATTGGAAACCGGCTTCAGTTTCTTGCGATCGGTATAAAGTTTAACAAACAGGTCTTGAACGCAATCTTTGATCAATTCTTTATTGTACATGAAATTTAATCCATAAATAAACAATTGATTTACAAATGTATCAAACAACGATCGGAAAGCGTCGTCATCGCCCGAAATAAAGTTGTTCCACAAATGCATTTCTTCGCTCTGCGTTTTCTCCACCATATCAGATTAGATTAATATTTATACAAATGACACAAGGTTTGCTATTTTGTACTCAAAAATAGAAAAAATTTGCACTAATTCCAAAAGCGGATTAGTCGGAGAGGACATCGACGGGTTGGTCTCCCGCCTTGACCTCCAATTTCGCCCCTCTGACCAGCTCAGCGAAGGGAATGAAGCGCTTGGCATATTGCTTCCCGTTGAGGGTATACGCCTGGGCATAACAGTTTTTTTCCGCATTGCCGGTCGTGGTGATTTCAATTTGTTTGCCGTGATAATAATCGCGATTCAAACGAATCACGATTCGGTCGAACAACGGGCAGCCCAATCCCATCGAAGGTTCAGCGGCCGACAGCCCTTTCACATCGAACAGACCGAGGGAAGAAATGACAAACCACGCGCCCAACTGCCCCTGGTCCTCATCTTGCCCATATCCGTACCCGTGAATGCCTTCCGTGCCGTAAAACTCATCCAGGATGGTGCGCACCCATTTTTGTGACAGCGAGGGGCGCGAAGTGTAATTAAACAGCCAAGGGATATGCAAACAAGGCTGATTCCCGTGGTTGTAGACGGTTTCTAACCCGGAAAACGCATGGATGTTGGTGCCTCCGCCGAAAGTGAACTGCCGCGCAACGGTAAAAATACTGTCCAAGCGCTGCACAAACCGTTCGTCGCCCACCAGCGAAACGAGTTCTTCGGCATCGTGCGGCACATAAAACGTATATTGTACGGCATTCCCCTCCTGGAATCCCCTCCATGGCTGATAGGGATTGAAGTTCTCCAAAAACCGCCCGTTTCTGTCTTTCGGACGCATGTAACCGGTCTCGCTGTCGTAGAGTTGCCTCCACCCTTTCGACAATCCCATCAGTCGATCATACAACTCGTTGTTGCCCAGTTGTCTGGCCATTTGAGCCACTGCATAGGCGCTGAAAGCATATTCCAGTGTATGCGAAGCGGCAAACTGCTGCAGGCTGCGGAGGGAATCGGAAAAATCGACATATCCCAATTCGCAGAAGATGCCGGTATCGGGTTTGCCCGCGCCGAACGGTCGGTCTTCCGACTGCAATTCATTCTTCACCGCCGCCTCAAACCCCGCTGCGATATCGAAATTCCGGATTCCGCAATTGTAGGCAGCAGCAATCACCAACCCGACAAAATTGGTCCCGACTCCGGAAACATATTTGCTGCACGCGATGCCGTCGCCCAGCCATCCGGCGTCTTTGTAGACAAGCAGTTGACTGTTGACGAAATCGGCATAATATTCAGGATAGGCCAATGCCCACACTTGCGTCAGGTTCCAGAACGCCCCCCACACGGCATCGGTATTGTAATGATGAAAAAGCGGCTTGTTGTGCTTCATTGGAATCTGCCCCACGCCGCCGTCGTGCTTCGGGTAAGCGCCGTTGACGTCGCTCGCCAGTCCGCGACCCAGCAAGGCATGATACAGCCCTGTATAAAACTTCACCAGGTTGTTTCGGTTGGCGCTTTCCACAGCGATGCGCGACAGATAGTCGTTCCAGGTCTGTTTTGCTGCCCGATGCGCTTCATCAAACGTCAGTCGATCGGCTTCCGTCTCGCGGTTGAGGCGTGCATTTTCGACCGAAGTATACGACATGCCGACTTTTGCAGTGATCTTTTCCTGTTCCTCGGTGACGAATGTCAGATACAAACCGCATCCCGTGCCATTGCTTTCGGTAGATCCTTCGGAAACGGCATCGCGCACGAAAGTCCCCCAGGCGGCAGGTTGCTTGTCCAGTTGAATGGAGAAAAACAGCTTCACGCTTGCCCCATACTGGTATTTATTGACGTAGACGGGATTCGTTTCGACAAACCCTTCGACCAGACCCCGATCGGTGAGCGTCACCGCGGCATCGGTGACAGGCCCGCTTTCGCCTTGCCGGTTGCCGATGTCAAAAAGGATATGCGAATGCGTGGAAGCCGGAAAGGTATAGCGTTGGAAGGCGACGCGCGAGGTGGCGGTCAATTCCGCCAGGATGCCGTATTTTTTCAAAAAGACGGAATAATAGCCGCATTGCGCCGTTTCATTACTGCGGTCGAATCCCGAACGATAGCCGGAAGCACTGTCGTTCACCGCTCCAGGAACGGTAACGAGCGATCCTGTGGTGGGCATCAGCACAACGCCGCCCACTTGGAACTCATGAAAACAAGGGAATCCTTCTATCGACGTATCCCGATAATCATAGCCCGTGGCCTCCCAGCCTCCCTGATTGCCAAGATGCCCATTGGTAGACGGCGCAGGCTTGGCCATGCCGAAGGGCACCGCTCCCGGCGTGAAATGAAACCAACGACAATGCGCTGTCCCGATATACGGATCAACATATTGCGTAAAATCGTCGGCCGGAACCACAGCACAACGCTCCATCGCAACAATGGCGGCCAAAACAATAACACCCAAACAGATATGTTTCATAATGATGAAGTATTAGAAAATTCAACGACGTAATAAAAGCGAAATTAGACATTCTATCAGAGATGAGCAAACTTTTGAGCAAAAAAGAATCGGCAAGTGGAAAGTCTATGATAGTCACGTAGCAGTGGTTAGTGGTTAGTGGTTAGTGGT
>JAISUK010000085.1 GCA_031272075.1 Dysgonamonadaceae bacterium | reverse complement strand
AAATTAATCAGCAAAGTATAATTTTTACTGTTGTAATGCGGTTTTTCCTGTTTCGCTTTCCAAACTTCAAGGTGTTTTTCGGCCAAAGCGTTCTGTGGAATGACGCCTCCGGTGCCGGGTTCGTTGATGAGCACCCAAGCATACATTGACGGGAATGCCTTGAAATGAGTAACTACGTGTTTGATATATTCGCTTATTTGTTTCAGATGCTCTTCGTCTCCCGGAAATTTGAATCCGCCCACGGAATTATTCCTCGAAGCAGGAAATAAGGTGGCGAACACGCTGATGCCGTATTTTTCGGCAGCCTTAAATGCGCAGTCAAACAGTGAAAAATTCCACTCTCCGGTCGTTGTTTTCATGAAATCTTCAAACATCCGGATGCGGCACACATTCATGCCGTTTTCATTAAGCAAGCGGAACCATGATTCGATTTGTTCCGGCGATTGTCCGGGTTCGATGATGATTTGTGCGCCGATAAAAATTTCGTCGCTTGCGCATAGAAGACAGTTTTTTGCTTCGAAAAAAAGCAGTAAGAACAACAAATAGCCGATTTTTCTCATTGGATAATTATTTGAAATTTAGTCTATTTCGAGTCCGGTTGGTAAATTTTCACCCAATCAACATACATGTGTACCGGATCGTTCATCGTCGTCTTGAAAGCATCCAACTGTATGCAGAGGTGATGGGCGACATCGGGTATCGCTTCCGGTTTGTTGCAGGTATACACCAATACATCATCTCTGAAAATGCGGATAATTTCCGGCAGCCATTCCATCGCGATGGTGTGCCATTGCGTGGCATCGTAATGATGTTGATACTGTATTTGTTGATTGTTGGCGGCATAATGGATGACAGTGTAAAAAGGATTTCGATCGCCGTTGGTCATTGTTTCGTAAATGTCCAATTCTCCGTCGGCCGGCCAAATTTCGCTTTGCGGCCATGTGAGGACTACGCCGCTGGTCGCCAGTGCGGGATCCTTTTCCGTACGTACGCGGAACTCAAATTTTCCGTAAGTATAATTTTTCCGGTGCGCCATACCTCCGGAAACGAGCTGACCGTCTTTCATTTGCGCGGTGACGACCAGCAGGCCGTTTTCGATTGAGAATGCTTCGGGGCGGCGGAGGCCGTTGCCGGTATGTCCGCTGCCGTTATACATGCTCCATTCGGCGGTATTGACTGCCGAGCCGTCGAAATTCTCTTCAAAAACCAGTTTCCAACCGGTCTTGTCGTTTGCGTCGGGCGCATCGGGGATGACCTCGTCCGCGTTGTCTTTCCCACAGTTGATCAGACAGAAGAGTATAAGAGCGCTTATCAAGAGGAGGTTCAACTGTTTATTCATACGTCAATAATTTGTTGTTTGTTTGGAACCCATATATCATTCCGGGATAAATTCTTTGAGTGAAACATTATCCAGCAGGATCGTGCCGGCATTTCCATTCGCATCGCTGCTAAAGAAGGCGAAAATCACGTAAACAGGATTTCCTGTATAGGAAGCTGGCGCCGTGAATCGTCCTGTACTCATGTTGGTATGGATGCCCTCGATCATCGGGAGTGTTCCTCCGGTTGTTGAGCGATAGATGTTCCCCGCGCCGGAGTTGGCAAATGTACCCATCCAGGCATAGAAATTTCCGCTGGCGGAATATGTCGCCAGGCTGCTGATATTCCCATTTGCGGGCGGCAGTGTGGTGGAAATCAATGTCAGGAACTGGAATGTTCCGCCTGAAGCGCTTTGTCCGGAGATGGACATTTCGGCAGAAAATTCGTATTCTTTACCGCCTTCCAACGAAACCGCCTGACAGACAGCCATTCCACATCTCACAGGAATCGGATACATGATTCGCAGGCGTCCGTTATCGATGACCGCAGTATTGTCGTCGGTTGTGCTTGCCAATTGTTTGATGCGCATCCACTTTTGGGTAATATCCGTATATCCTTCAAACGTGCCGCCGTCGATCAATTCCGGTCCGTAAAGCGGCGGAGGCGTCGGCATAAATTTGGAAGCATCGATGATTACCGTGGTTTTTGATAATGCTTCATTCAATTCATATCTGCTCGGATTGGAAATTCCGATGACGGCAATTAGCTGTTTCTTGCCCAGTTCGCCATGATCGACAATCAATTTTTCCAAATCCACCGTCAATTTGAAAATCGCTTCTCGCTCGCCGTCCGGCACGGTGATGGTGCTGGGAATTGTATAGCAATCCGACGGCAAAGCGACTCCTTTGGCGGTGTTGGCAACCGCAACGGCTGTTGCTGCATCGTCGGCGCTCACATTCACACTGTACGATTCCAGGCTTTGAAGCCCCGAACGGTAGACTCCCAGCGTGATGTGCATCAAATTGGCTGTCGAGTCAATTACATAATTTTGCGTTCCATTGGAACTGTTGAAAGGCACGGGATAGTTGTTGGTGATTCCGCCGTCGGACAGCGCTGCCTGAGGCATATATATTTTAGCAAATCCCCATTCTTTTTGACTGTCGTCTTCGTCGCAGGAAATCAACAATCCGGTTGTAAAAAAGATTCCCGTCAGCCATATTGATAAATTACGTCTATGTATCATTGATAATATCTATTAATTATTAATTGTTAATTGTTAATTATGTCAGTTTTCATTCCCATCCCGGATTTTGGAGTAATATTCCGTTGGATTTCAGAATTTCACTATTGGGAATCGGGAAATAATACATTTTTGGTGCGATAAATTTTCTTGTCTCTACATTAAAATCTTCGTAAGCAACAATATTCTCGGTGGTTTTTGTCGCTTTGATTCCTAGAAGTGGTTGATTCAGTATCGTTTCGGCATCTTTCCATCGGATGAGATCCCAATAGCGGTGGTCTTCGAATGCCAGTTCTATTCTGCGTTCGTATTTGATTTTTTCACGCATTTCGTTGGCATTGGCGGCGACTACCGGAGGCAGTCCAACGCCCTGACGACTTCGGACCAGATTGATTGCATCGCGGGCGGTGAGACTGTAGCCATGATTATTATCGGGACCGTAGGCTTCGTTCATCGCTTCGGCGTAATTGAGCAGGATTTCAGCGTATCGAAACACGATCCAGTTGTGGATTTTTGTTGCGCCGTGCACGAGATCCATTTCATCATTGAGGAATTTTTTCAGATAATAGCCGGTTCGTGATGCATTGACATTGGTGCGGGCATCCCGGCCTCCCGGCCAGATTTCGACGGTGCGACCTGTCCAGGAGCTTCCATTGGTTACAACCGAAGCGGCGAGCCGCGGATCTCGATTGGCGTATGGGTCTTTCGGATCGGGAGTTCCAAGATATTCGTAGTCAGCAACCAGGTTGTGTGAAGGAGTGACACCGCTATTTCCTCCTTCGGAGCCGATGGGATAGTTTAATCGTTCCGGTCCGTTAGAACTTCCGCAACGGATAGCCCAGATCACCTCGGAACTGGTGGCGCTGTTGGTTTCCAGGAATAAATCTCGGTAACTGTTGTGTAAACTGTAGCGATTCAGAGTGATGATTTCGTTGGCGGCTGCGGCTGCGGCTTCCCATTTAGCGGAAAGGTTGCCTTCGTTATGCAACGGACTTGCGGCGTAGAGCAGTGCGCGCGTTTTGAGTGCAAGTGCGGCGCCCAGGTCAAACCGACCGTCACGGCTCACATCGCGAGCTTTCCAATTGGGCTGCAATTGGTCTTTGTATTGGTCGATTTCGGCAACAATAAAATCAATGACCTCATCGTAGCTTGCGCGTGGCAAATCCAGGTTGTCGTCTGTTTCCAGCGTTTCTTTCACCAGGGGAACGCCTCCGTAATGTGTGATCAATTCAAAATAAAAATAAGCTCTCAAAATATGCGCTTCTGCACGCATATATTCGATGTCTTCAACATCTTCCCGGTATTTGGCTCCACCGTCGGAAAGCGTATCTCTGTTTTGAGCTAATTTAGTCTTATAATCAACCGAGTATTCCAGAAAATAGTTGGCGGCGCGGATGCCCATATAATTCGATGAATAGATGTTCAATGGATTGTAATAGGCGTTCCAACTACCGTTGTTAAAGAATTGCGAAGTGGATGAGCTTGCTGTCTGCTCCGCCTCGTCCGAGATGACGGCAGCAATGTTGCCGTCCAGCACGCTGAAGCCGTTTCGGAGAAAAGTATAGGGGGCATATCCGAGATTTCTCAATTTGGAATAATCCGAATCAATGTCTTCCTGTGTGAGATTCAGGTCGGTTCTCGTATCCAAGAACTCGCATCCCGCCATGCCGATGGCCAAGCAAAGGACGATGAGAAAATGGAGATTCATTTTCATACGTCCATCATTTGTTTTTAAAAGGTCGTATGGAACTCGCATGTCATGATTGTCATCAACTTGGATGTTTGAAAAACATGCTCGTTTCATGCTGCTATGATTATTGCAATTTGTAAACCGTATCATAATGCGTGTATTTAAAAACTGATTTTAATTCCTGTATTATAAGACTTTACTCCGGGATGGCCCGACAATGTTTCGGGATCCAGATCGTAATCTTTCAACAATGAGCTCAATGTAAACAAGTTCATTCCGCTGACAAAAATGCGAACATTTGTCAGGTTGAATCCGCTCAACAGTTGCGGCGGAATGGTGTAGCCGATTTCAATGGTGCGCAAGCGCAAGAAATCGCCGTTTTTCATCCAAAAAGTGGATGCGCGGTAGTTATTTTCATTGTGTTGGGTAGTCAATCGCGGATAAGTGGCTGTTGACCGGGTGTCGATGCCTTGTTCGGGATAGTATGCCCAACGGCCTTTGGCAATTTCGTAAGCAGTGGTAACGCTATTTTCAAACGCATGCACTTTGTTGTAGGCGCTGCTTAAGATATTGACTTCCCTGCCTGCAACTCCCTGAAACAATGCCCTGAAATCGAAACCGGCATAGTCGGCTTCCAGATGGAAAGCGTAATACATTTTCGGATAACTCCGTTTGCCGATCTTCACGATGTCACGCTCGTCGATTACTCCGTCGCCCGAAACATCCCGGTATTTCAAATCTCCCGGTTGCACATTTCCGAAGGAAGGGATGGGGAGGCCATCTTTGAGCGTTCCGTCGTCGTTGAAGTCGGTTAAATCGTACCATCCTGCACATTCGTATCCGTTCGGGAGACCGATGCTGTAGCCCATACTGGCTGCAGCGGGCGATGGCGGGGTCAATTCGGGGATGTAATCGATTTTATCTTTCAGACAAGTCAGGTTTCCACCGATGCGGTAACTGAATTTTTCGGCCGAACCGTTGTACTCCAAGGTTAGTTCCAGTCCGGAGGTGGTGACTTTTCCTGAATTTTGGACGGGAGGCGTGATGCCAATGACGGAAAGATAGGAATTATCTTCATACAAAATGCCTTGCCGTTTGTCCATGAATACCTCCGCTGTAATATCCAGCGCATTGAAGAGGCTTGCGTCGATGCCGAAATTGTATTTCATGCTTTCTTCAGCAAAGATATCCGGCACTGCCATATAATATGGAATAATTCCATTTACGCTGGTCGGGGCGCTGTTCCCCATCAGAAAACTTCCGGAGTAGACATAATATTGTTGATACAGGTAGCGAGAAAATTGTGCATCTTCAAATATATTGTAAGCCGTCTTTCCGGCTGAAGCCCGCACTTTCAGAAAGTCGACGATCGGATTTTGTCTCAGGGCTGACTCGTTCGACAGAATCCAGGCGCCCGATACGGCGGGATAAAAGCCGAAACAGTTGCCTTCGGCAAAATCGTCCGCCCCACTGTAGGAGAAACTCATTTCGCCAGTAAAGCGTTTGTCGTATTCGTAATGGACTCGTCCTGAAATATGTTGACGATTGTATTTCATCTGATTTCCGGCCGATCCGTTTTGGTTGGCGTCGACATTGTATGAACTTTGCAAATAATCAAAACCCGAATGAAGGAGGTGTCTGCCCGACTGCCGATCGTATCCGGCCGATAATTGCAGCTGGTTGCGGTTCCATTGATTCTTGGCGATGTCTGAGGACACGGCATAGTTCCTGTCTTCGTGGGTGGTTTCATTGACGCCATTGGTGTTGTAGCGGGCATAGTCGCGTGTAACATTGTACGCCCCTTCCGTCCAGTTGCTGAACGAAGCGGCTTCGGAGATATACAGCCCGGGGATAATGAAATCCAGTTTTTCTTTCAATGAAAAATTGGCTTGTATCGAACGATTATGACTGGAATAATAACCCAATTCCCTGATGGAAGCGACCGGATTATAAGGGAAGGCGGCAGTTCCCGTCCATGTCCCGTCGGCATTTTTCACCGGGTAGATATTGTTGGGATAGCTTTCCAGGTTACTCCACAGTGTAGAACCGTCGAACGCCGGACTTTTTCTGTCTTCGATTCGTCCGCCGAGATTGACTCTTCCTTCAAAGATCTTGAACATGTTAAAGTCGAAATTCGAACGGATGTTGTATTGTTGAATTTGTCTGTTGGCGTGGGTATCATCATTTGTTACGTCATAAAATCCCTGGTTGTTGACATACCCCAGCATGATAAAATAGCGGGCATTCTCGCCTCCTCCATCGAACGTCAGGTCGGTAGAAGTGAATGGTGTCGATGACTTCAGGGCGGCATCGTACCAATCCACATTGGTACCTCCATTTCTGTATGCGTTAATTTCACTGTCGCTGTAAACAGGATTCCATACACGTCCATTGTCGTTACTGACAGCCTCATTGTATAAGCTCGCATATTCGACTGATGGCAGCGGCTTGGTGAGGTGTTGCAACTGTTGCGTCCCTGTGCGGAATTGTGCCTGTATCTTCGGTTTTCCGACTTTTCCCCGTTTGGTTTCTATCCAGAGGATGCCGTTGGCGCCAATCATTCCGAATGGTGCGAGGGCGGCGGCGTCTTTCAAGATAGAGATGCTTTCTATTTCTGCGGGCAACAAGTATTCAAAATAAGAGTCAGTGGTTTGGAAACCGTCAATAAAAACGGCAAAAGAGCCGTAATTGAACGAACCCAACCCACGGACAGTCAGGCTTGCAGCATCCCTGCCCGGTTCTCCGCCGGCTTGTTGAACCAGCAGTCCGCTCGACAATCCATAGAGCGTATTGGTAAGGTTTGCAGCCGGAGTTTTATATAATGTTTCTCCGGAAATAGAAGTCACGGCTGCCGAAGAACGTGCTTTCGCTACCGGGAAATAGATGCCGGGTTCCATTATTGCTATTTTCTTTAATGCCGTTGTATCTGTTTCCTGTGCTTGAATGCATACGGATGGCAATACGATCATCGCCACACACAGCATGGTTTTTATAATAAAAGAATTGTTAGTCATAAGTTCCTTTTTTTTTCAATTGTTAATATCCCGGATTTTGTATCAGGTATCCTTTATTAATTTCCGATTGTGGAAACGGATTGAGGTACATATAGGGCGCCCATGTCCCGTCGTAACGTTTCTGTACGGAATAGGAAACATAATCTTCGGCGTAAAATGGCGGTTGACTTTTACTGTAAGTATAAAAGAAGCCTTTTTGCCCACCGCCGATGATTCCATTGCCGATATCTTCCAATTTCCAGTGTTTGACGTCATACAAACGATGACATTCTTCGTAAAATTCTACTGCCCATTCACGCTGGATGATTTTCTGCAATTTCGCCTTATCTCGTTCCATGATGCTGTTTGACCCGAATCCTGCCCGCTGACGGATGACGTTGAGTCGGCTTAGCGCGACATCTGTATCTCCGGTTTCATTGGCTGCTTCCGCGATATTCAGATAGAACTCCGCTAAACGGTAGATTGGAAATTCCATCCACGTGCGGGTTCCGGAGTGATAGAAAAATTTCACTCTTCGACCGCAATATTCGCAATTCAGTCCGCCATTGAACCAGGAAGGAATGCCGGATAAGCGGTAAGACCTCCAATTTTCGTCGTTCGGGTTATTCCACGGATCAATGCCGGCTGCACCTGCAGAGGCTTTGTATCTGGGTTCCATTTCTTCTATTTTGGCGGCGTATTCAGAGTAAGCGCGCACCACATCGTCTTGTGGCCATGTCTGTTCGGTCCCGTCGGCTTTCAAGTATTGGAGCAGCAGGTTGAAACTCATGCCTTGTGCGCCGCCGGTTTGCGTGCGGCAGGAATAAATGTCGTCGCCTGTCCGTTTGTAGGCAAGGATAATTTCCGGATTGTTGGGTGTTGAAACCGCTGTCCCATAATCGTCCAAAGGCTGACCGGTGTTGATGATCGCATGATTGTGGCTCTCTGCCCATTGAATCACTGCTGCCGAGGCGGCTGCGGCGTCCCGCCATCGCTGTTCGCTGTAATTTCCGAAACATATCAGGTGGTTATTGGCGCCCAAATCCATGTAAGGTGTCGCACTGTTGAACAGCGGACGTGCGGCATACATCAATGCTTCGGCTTTGATGGCAAGTGCAACGCCTTTGGTAACACGCCCCTTGAAATTGTCCGGATAGGAATCCGGCAATACACCGAAGGCCTCGTCACAGAGTGTAATGATATGGTCTAACACTTCCTGCAAACTCGCACGGGGGATCATCATGTCGTCTTCCAATGTCAACGACCTGTCAACGATAGGTACGCCGCCGTAGCGTTTAAACATTTCCTCATAACGGTAAGCAATCAATGTTTTCATTTCTGCTTTCACCTGTTCTTTTTCGTTTGCCGACATATCAGGAACTTTATCGATGTTGTCAATCACGAGAAAGCATTGACGGATAGATTTATAATTAAATTCAAAATTGTCGTCGGTCGATCTGCTGGCGCTCAAGCCGCCGTTGGTGATGGTGGCCACTCCCACCCAATTGGCGGCGCCGTTGTTGCATAATTCTCCAGACAAATGAGAGAGGGTGCCTCCGCTTAATCCCCAATTCCAATCTCCGGATCCTCTCAGTGTGATACCCGACATCAGGCTTCGGAAATAAGCTTCAGAAATAGCGGACAACGCTATTTCGCTTGAAGAAAATACTTTTTCAACATCCAAATCGCTTCCGAAAGGCTTTTTTAGCAAATCGTCTTCACATGAGGTAAAGAAAGAAGCGAAACTGCAACATATTGTAATTATAAGAAGGTATTTTTTCATGATCGTATCGATTAAAAATGAATATTTACTCCGATATTGAAGGATTTAGTGGGTGGATAGAGGTATCCGTCGGCCGCACCGTTGGCATCCATCTGTTCGGGGTCGTATCCGCTGATAAGTTTGGATCCCCAGGTAGTCAGGTTATTTCCGCTTACGTATATCCTGGCGCTCGACATGCCGATACGGTGTAGCGATTTACCTTTAAACTCATAGCCGATTTCCGCATTTTTTAAGCGAATAAATTCGGATGATCGCAACCAGAGGTCGTTATTTTCGCCGTTTTGGGTACTGTAATTATTCATCGAAGCTCGCGGATACGTCGGCGTGATCCCCAATTCCGCTTTTTCAGGCGTCCAACGGCCGTCGTATTGAAATTTCAATGCTCCGCCGGCTGTTTGATAAAACGGATTCAGCACATAAAACGAGGACATGGGCATGGAACCCTGATACGAAGCGGTAAAAAGCACAGCGATCGTAAATCCTTTGTATCCTAAATTAATATTTCCGCCAAAAGCATACCTTGGCAGGTTGGAATATCCGATAGGCACCTGGTCGTAGTTATCGATTTTGCCGTCGCCATCAATGTCGACATAACGGATGTCACCGGGTTGTACTTTATTGTTGTCAACCGTTCCGTAAGGCCGGTTGTACGCTTCGCTTTCGTTGTTGTAAAACCCGGCGGTTTTATATCCTTTGTATTGCCCAAGCGAAAATCCGGTGGTATTCATCCATTCGTAAGGGTATTCGGGTTCATCTTTGTAATTGACGATGTTTCGGGCGTATGAGACATTGACGCCGATCCCGTAATTGAAGTCCCGGATCCGCTGACGCCAGTTCAATTCGAGATCAAAGCCTTTATTGGAAACTTTGCCGATATTGGAGGGCGACAGCGTTGTGGCAATGAGCGCCGATACTGAACTTTCCAGGTAATACAGGATATTGTCGCGTTTTTCCTGAAACAAATCGCCGCTGAATGACAAGCGATCTTTGAAAAAATTGATGTCTATTCCGATATTGGATTTTCTGGATCTCTCCCAAGTTACATTCGGATTGCCGATGATACTTTCGTAAGCGCCTGAATATCTGGGATCAGAAACGGAGCCATCGGTGTTTCCGAAATAGTAACCGTCGCTTGTTCCCCATGGCTGAGGAAGATACAAAAACCGTTGCCCTCCGATTTTATCGTTCCCGACTTCTCCATACGAACCTCTGATTTTCAGGTAACTCAGCAAATCGTTTTTTGGAAAGAACGATTCATTGGTAGCAATCCATCCCAAGGAATAGGCGGGAAAAAATCCGAACCGTTTGCCCGGCGGAAAGTTTTCAGAACCGTTATAACCGATATTCACTTCCGCAAGATACCGGTTGTCGAACATGTAAGTCACTCTTCCTGCCAAACCCAGCACCGACGTCGGGACATGGTATTCCAGGCTTGGATTCTTGACCTGTCTTGCATTGTAAAGCAACATGCCGTTCACGGCATGTTTGTCGAAAGTCCGTTCGTAGTTCAACTTGGCCTCCAGATACAATTGGTTCCATTTGTAATTGCCGACATTGTCGCTGAGGGAAGTTGGTCCGGTAATGCCGCCGATATAGATGATTTCATTCGGATTGTCCGGATTTCTGAACGCGGTATATTGAGGCAGGGTTTGACTTTCGCGGATACCTTTTTTATAGGTATCGTTGTATGAAATTGTGCCGGAAACTGAAAGACCTTGCGTCAGGTAATCCATCTTGTGACGCAATGTGGTGTTGACATTCAGGTTCGACATTGTTTCTTTCAGGACAGGTGTGTTGAGGATATAGGAGGTGGGAGATGTCCCGCCGCCGCCTTTTGCGCTGAAAGGATGCGAGGATTTTTCGAGTTGGCTGACCAATTTGCCGTCGGAAGTAATGCCTCCCGAACTGAAGGGGGGAGCGCCCAAAATCATGACCAGCATTTGTTTGTGGCGGGATCCTTCGTCGGTGGCGTTGTTCTGACCGACAATTCCGCTGCGGTTTTCAAATTGCCCTCCGAATTGAACGTCCATTTCCAGATTCTTAAAAACATCCACATTGATATTGGTGCGAATGTTGTATCTGTCATACAACGAATTGGCATTCTTTCCGGCATATTCGGCATTCTGGAAGATTCCTTCCTGCGAAAAATATCCTACAGAAGTGAAATATCGAATGTTTTCGCTTCCGCCCGAAAGGTTGACGTTGAACTGTTGTTGTGGAGAAGAGCCGCCGAAAAGCTCATCGAAAAAGTCATGGCTCACATAATACAAGGCGGGTGAATTTTTCAACGCTTCCTGTTGTTCCGGCGTCAGAAATGTCATATCTTCCACTTCTGTGGGTGTATAATCACGGTTATAACGGAATTTCCAGAGTTCCGTTTCCGTGAATTTCACGCTGTTGAGGCTGATATTTCCGTCGTTGTCAATCGCTTCGTTGCGGAAGATTGCATATTCGTACGATCCCAGCATTTCGAGCTTGGAAGAAATTTGAGCAATCCCATAACGATAATTCATGCTGATTCTTGGCTTTCCGCTCTCTCCTTTTTTGGTGGTAACGATGATAACCCCGTTCGCTCCTTGCACGCCGTAAACGGCGGTAGAAGAAGCGTCTTTCAAGATGCTGATGTTTTCTATTTCATTAGCATCAAGCGAATTAAACATAGCAGAGGTAGATTGTATACCGTCGATAACGATAAGCGGATCAAGACCGTCAGAATTGAGCGTTGAGATGCCGCGAATACGGATGGTGGAGGCGTCGTGCCCCGGTTCGCCGCTGGATTGTACGGAAGAAATACCCGGAATACGGCCTACCAGCGCATTACTGATATTCGCCGTAGGACTTTGCAGTATTTCTTTGCTGCCAATCACCGCAATGGCGCCGGTGAGCGTCTCTTTCTTTTGAGCGCCGTATCCCACCACAACCACTTCGGAAAGCATCGTTTGGTCTTCACGAAGAATAACTGTCAAATGCTCGCTCCCTTTCAGATTGACTTTCTGTGTGGCGTATCCCAGGAAAGAGACTTGCAACACCGTCACATTCGAAGGGAGGGAGAGACTGAAATTCCCGTCGTAATCACTGATGGTTCCCCTTTTTTTATCTTCGGTGGCTACGGTCGCGCCCATAATTGGCTTCCCCGTTGATTCATCAAGGACGATTCCTTTGATCGTTCTAAGATTGGGAGGAGGGGTCTGAGCATTGATCGGAATCAGATAAAAAAAGAAAACAAAGAATAGAAAATACCGATAATCCATTTTCATCATTATAATAATATTGTATTAGAATTATTTTTGTATTAGATTAATGAATCATGTTGTATTAGATTGTGATCAAACGCAACAAAATTACGCAGCAAAGATAAATTGAAAAAGGATAAAAAATTTATCTTTATTTTTCTAATATTTAGCAATTATCCACAATTCGAGTTTGCAGATTGTGTGCGACGGCTCCGCATTGCTCCTTCAGAAGGTATATCCGAAACGGACTGAGAAATCCCAGCCGAGCCGGTTGTTGTTCTGCTTGGTGTAGATATAGCCCAATCCGCCCGACAATTCGAAATTGAAATGGCAACTGAGGTTGCGCCGAATCCCCCATACCGGGATCACAGACAATGATTTATAGACAGCGGCATTCTTGCTGACGAGCATCAGTCCGGGGGCAATCGTTGTCCTTATCGCAAGAAAGTCGGCAGCGTTGCGGGCGGTGTTTTTGCCCTTTGCTGCGCGGCGACCAATGTTGTAGTACCATCGTGGCTCGGCAGTTATCAGCGGGACAATGGCGTAACTCTCTCCTTCGAAGTCGGAATCGAAGCCCGAATACGATGTATACGAGTATCCGCCGGTGAAAGCGATCTCACTTCTGATTGCGAACGCATCGTCTAAACGCGATTCGTTGTTTATCCACACGCCAAAAATACCCGCCTGCACACTCCAAAGCGAGTTTTCTACTGTTCCTACCTGCGCATGCAGCGTGACGAACGCCATACATGCCAAAATCAATGTTGCAATTTTCATAGCGTCAGCAAAGTTATAAAATAAAAACCGAATGGCCTCCGACCGACGCATAAACAGTCCACTTTTTAACCTTAATTACATACATCCATAATTTTTATTAAGGTCGTATGGAACTTGCAAGTCATTATTGTCATCAACTTGGATATTTGAAAATCATGCTCGTTTTGGAATATTAAAAAAAAACTTTCGCAAATAATTGGGTGATTTAATCAATTTTATGTACCTTTGCAACGTTTTGTCGAAAAAAAAGACGAAAAAATTACAATAACTGTTTGGTTTCTCAATAATTATCTCTACCTTTGCAACCCAATTTGTTTTTTGTAACAGTAGAGGGATTAAAGAATAAGTCAAAATTAAGAAAATAAAGTTCAAAAATGCCTACGATTCAACAATTAGTAAGGAAAGGAAGGGTACGTCTGGAAGAAAAGGGTAAATCCCCGGCATTGGATGCATGCCCTCAAAGACGTGGAGTTTGTGTGCGTGTTTACACCACAACGCCGAAAAAACCTAATTCGGCGATGCGGAAAGTGGCGCGTGTGCGATTGACGAGCATGAAAGAGGTGAACGCATACATTCCGGGAGAAGGACATAACTTGCAGGAACACTCGATCGTGTTGGTACGCGGAGGTCGAGTAAAAGACCTGCCGGGTGTTCGTTATCATATTGTACGGGGGACTTTGGATACGGCCGGAGTAAACGGGCGCACCCAAAGGCGGTCGAAATACGGCGCAAAGCGTCCGAAAGCAGGAAAAGCGGCTGCTCCCGCCGGTAAAAAGAAATAGTCATTAATTAATTATTAAAATTTTTGGATTACGCTATATAATAAATGAATGAACAAGGAGAAAAATCCTTGTCAAGATTTAAAGGTTGAGTAAATAAATTCGGTGGAGTTTGTTGAAGATACAAAATTAGCAGCCAATAATAAGATATAAATTTTGAATAAAAATGAGAAAAGCAAAACCAAAGAAACGACAGATCCTTCCGGATCCTGTTTATGGTGACACAAGGGTTACAAAATTTGTAAACCATTTGATGTATGATGGTAAGAAGAGCATTGCCTTTGAGATTTTCTATACTGCATTAAATAATGTAAAGGCAAAATTACCGAATGAAGAAAAGTCTTCTCTTGAAATTTGGAAACAAGCGCTGGATAATATCACCCCGTTTGTTGAAGTAAAATCTCGCCGTATTGGAGGCGCTACCTTCCAAGTCCCTACGGAAATCCGACCGGATCGCAAAGAGTCGGTATCAATGAAAAATATGATTTCTTTTTCCCGTAAAAGAGGCGGGAAATCAATGGCAGATAAATTGGCGGCAGAAATTGTCGATGCATATAATAATCAAGGAGGTGCATTCAAACGAAAAGAAGATATGCACCGTATGGCCGAAGCGAATAGAGCGTTTGCTCATTTCAGGTTTTAATTCGGTCGCATAATAAATAAAAAATGGCAAAAGATTCAGATAAATTACTCAAGTTTACACGAAACCTCGGCATCATGGCACACATTGATGCCGGCAAGACGACTACGTCCGAACGGATCCTTTTTTATACGGGACTGACGCATAAAATCGGAGAAGTGCACGACGGCGCTGCAACCATGGATTGGATGGAGCAAGAACAGGAACGCGGCATTACGATCACTTCCGCAGCTACCACCGCCAATTGGAAATATGCAGGCGATACCTATAAGATCAATCTGATAGACACTCCGGGACACGTGGATTTTACCGTGGAAGTAGAACGTTCGTTGCGGATCCTCGACGGAGCGGTAGCCACTTTTTGTGCTGTCGGAGGCGTTGAACCTCAGTCGGAAACCGTATGGCGTCAAGCCGATAAATATCATGTACCCCGCATTGGTTACGTCAACAAGATGGACCGTTCGGGGGCAAACTTTTTTGAAGTCGTCCGCCAGGTAAAAGATATTTTGGGAGCCAATCCATGTCCGATACAGATTCCTGTGGGCATGGAAGAGCATTTCCGGGGAATCGTTGACCTGGTGACAATGAAAGCCTATTATTGGCACGACGAAACGATGGGCGCAAACTATTCCATCGAAGAAATCCCCGTCGAACTCGTTTCGGAAGCGGAAGAGTGGCGAGACAAAATGCTCGAAACCCTGGCCGAATGTGATGATGTCTTGATGGAAAAGTATTTTGACGACCCTTCCTCAATCACGGAAGACGAAATCCGTCAGGCCATTCGCAAAGGCACCCTGGCCATGCAAATCAATCCGATGATTTGCGGTTCTTCATTTAAGAACAAGGGCGTTCAGTGTCTGTTGGATGCTGCCTGCGCCTATTTGCCGAGTCCCATCGATACACCGGCGATCAAAGGTACGGACCCCGATGATCCTGAAAAGGAACTGATTCGTCATCCCAATTCGGACGAACCTTTGTGCGCTTTGGCTTTCAAGATAGCAACGGATCCTTATGTCGGTCGGCTTTGCTTTTTCCGGGTTTATTCCGGAGAATTGTCTGCCGGTTCGTATGTCTACAATACACGTTCAGGCAAAAAAGAAAGAATCTCACGTCTGTTTCAGATGCACTCCAACAAGCAAAATCCCAAAGAAGTGATTGCTTGCGGGGATATCGGGGCAGGCGTTGGTTTTAAAGATATTCGCACAGGGGATACGCTTTGCGATGAAAATCACCCGATCGTACTGGAATCGATGGATTTCCCCGAACCGGTGATTGGCATTGCCGTTGAACCCAAGACACAGAAAGACCTCGACAAGTTGGATATCGGATTGGGCAAACTGGCAGAAGAAGATCCTACTTTCCGCGTGAAGACCGACGAAGATTCGGGTCAGACGGTGATCGAAGGGATGGGTGAATTGCACCTCGAAATTATCATCGACCGTTTGAAACGCGAATTTAAGGTAGAATGTAATCAGGGTCGGCCGCAGGTATCCTATAAAGAAGCGATTACCAAAGCGGTAGAAATCCGTGAAACCTATAAAAAGCAGACCGGCGGACGCGGTAAATTTGCGGATATGATTGTCCGTGTTGAACCTGCCGACCCGGATTTTGAAGGGGATTTGCAGTTTATCGACGAAGTGAAAGGCGGAAATATCCCAAAAGAATACATTCCAGCCGTACAGAAAGGCTTCCAGCGCGCCATGAAAAATGGAGTGCTTGCCGGATACGCCCTGGATAAATTGAAAGTGACGCTCCTCGACGGTTCTTACCATGTGGTGGACTCCGATCAGTTGTCATTCGAGATTTGCGCAATTCAGGCGTTCAGGACTGCGTCGGAAAAGGCGGGTCCGGTGTTGAAAGAGCCGATCATGAAGATCGAAGTGATTACACCCGAAGAAAACATGGGCGACGTAATCGGCGATTTAAACAAACGCCGCGGACAAGTCGGCGGAATGGACTCCAGCCGCACCGGAGCGCGGATTGTGAAAGCAGAAGCTCCCTTGTCGGAAATGTTCGGATATGTAACGACATTACGTACGATTACTTCCGGACGGGCAACCAGCACGATGACTTTCTCACATTACGAGGAAGTCTCCTCGTCGATAGCCAGGCAAGTGCTTACGGAAGTCAAAGGACGCGTGGATTTGATCAAATAACGATGAAGTATAAAAATAACATATTGAAGTTGGGGAATGAGACGGAGAGAGGAAATGGCTCTTTTCTCCCGATCATGGCCAAACAGTAAAAAAAAATGATTAAACAAAATGAGCCAAAAGATCAGGATTAAATTAAAATCTTACGACTACAATCTGGTAGACAAGTCTGCCGAAAAGATTGTAAAAACCGTGAAGTCGACGGGCGCCGTAGTCAGCGGACCGATTCCATTGCCTACGCACAAACGGATTTTCACCGTTAACCGCGCCACTTTCGTAAACAAGAAGTCGCGCGAACAGTTTGAACTGTCGTCTTACAAGCGGCTGATCGACATCTACAGTTCTACCGCCAAGACGGTCGATGCCTTGATGAAACTGGAATTGCCGAGCGGTGTGGAAGTAGAGATCAAAGTATAGTATTTTATACAATAAATAATAAATTATCAAGTAAAATGCCAGGATTATTAGGAAAAAAAATCGGAATGACATCCGTTTTCAGTGTTGACGGGAAAAATCTTCCTTGCACTGTTATCGAAGTTGGTCCTTGCGTAGTTACTCAAATCAAGACCGTCGAAAACGATGGTTACGAAGCAGTTCAGTTGGGTTTTCAGGATCGGAAAGAAAAACATACCACCAAACCCGAACTTGGACACTTCAAGAAAGCAGGAGTGACACCCAAGCGACACTTGGCCGAGTTTAAAAGACAAGGATCTTACAAAGAAAACCAGGGTAAATACAACCTTGGCGATGTAATCACCGTTGATTATTTCGACGGGGAGGTGTATGTGGATGTGATTGGAACATCCAAGGGAAAAGGATTTCAGGGGGTAGTAAAACGGCACGGTTTCCGCGGCGTTGGAGAAGCTACTTTGGGTCAGAGCGACCGGCAACGCCATCCGGGATCTATCGGCGCCTGTTCGTATCCCGCCAAAGTTTTCAAAGGGACACGCATGGCCGGCCAGATGGGAGACCAACGGGTTACGGTGCAAAATCTTCAGATAATCAAACTCATCCCCGAACACAATCTGATGTTGATCAGGGGTTCGGTTCCGGGTGCAAAAGGTTCAATTGTAGCAATTCAGAAGTGATGGAACTAAGTATATATAATATAAAAGGAGAGGATACCGGGAAAAAGGTGTCGCTCAATGATTCGATTTTTGGAATCGAGCCTAACGATCATGCCATTTATTTGGATGTCAAACAACACATGGCCAACAAACGTCAAGGCACACATAAATCCAAAGAACGAAGCGAAATTACCGGAAGCACCCGCAAGTTGGGTCGTCAAAAAGGCGGCGGCGGCGCCCGTCGCGGAGACATCAATTCGCCGGTGTTGAAAGGCGGTGGTCGCGTGTTTGGCCCGAAACCCAGGGATTACAGTTTCAAATTGAATAAAAAAGTCAAATCTTTGGCGCGTTATTCCGCTTTGTCATATAAAGCGAAAGAAAATGCCATTGTGGTGGTGGAAGATTTCTCTTTCGAGCTTCCGAAGACGAAAGAATTTATCGCTATCGCCAAGAATCTGAAAATTGATGACAAGAAATTTGTTGTTGTGCTCCCGGAAAATAATAAGAACATCTATTTATCCGCACGTAATTTACAGAAAGCCTCTGTGGTGACCGTTCCGGAATTGAACACCTACAAAGTGCTGGATGCAAACCAACTAGTGATATTAGAGAGTTCGGTAGCATTAATCAACAATATTTAAAAATAAGAGGAGAATATAACAATGGGAATAATTATCAAACCGATAGTAACGGAAAAGCAAACGGCGATTACGGAAAAGATTCCGAATCGCGTTGGATTTAGAGTTTCTCCTGCTGCGAATAAACTGGAAATAAAAAAAGAGGTTGAATCACTCTATCATGTCACCGTTGTAGACGTAAATACAATGAACTACGACGGCAAGAAAAAGTCACGGTATACCAAATCCGGCGTAGTCAACGGAAAAGAGAGCGCTTTTAAAAAAGCGATAGTGACCCTGAAAGCGGGTGATGTGATCGACTTCTTCAGTAATATATAAAAAATAAAAAATGGGAATTCGTAAATTAAAGCCCACAACGCCGGGGCAAAGACACAAAATTATTGGTACATTCAGTGAAATCACTGCTGTTGTACCAGAGAAATCCCTTGTAGTCGGTAAAAGAAAATCCGGAGGCCGTAACAGCGAAGGCAAGATGACCATGCGCTATATCGGCGGCGGACACAGACAAAAATACAGATTTATCGATTTCAAGAGAAGTAAAGATGGCATTCCTGCAACAGTGAAGACAATCGAGTACGACCCCAACCGGTCGGCGCGTATTGCATTGTTGTATTATGTTGACGGGGCAAAAACGTATATCGTTGCTCCTCAAGGATTGGAAGTCGGCCAGACAGTGATTTCCGGCAAAAAAGTAGCTCCCGAAATCGGGAACGCATTGCCGTTGTCGGACATTCCCTTGGGAACAGTGATCCACAATATCGAGATGCGGCCCGGACAGGGTGCAAAGATGGTTCGATCTGCAGGCGCCTTTGCCCAGATTGTTTCAAGGGAAGGAGATTATGCTATTATTAAAATGCCTTCAGGCGAAACCCGTAAGATACTTTCGGCCTGTAAAGCTACCGTAGGTAGCGTGGGTAATTCAGATCATGCTTTGGAAAAATCAGGGAAAGCGGGTCGAACCAGGTGGTTTGGACGCCGTCCCCGTGTACGCGGTGTCGTCATGAACCCCGTTGATCACCCCATGGGAGGTGGTGAAGGCCGGGCTTCGGGAGGACATCCGAGATCTCGCAAGGGAGTGTATGCTAAGGGTCTAAAAACTAGAGCTCCTAAGAAACATTCTTCCAAGTACATTATTGAAAGAAGGAAAAAGTAATCTGATTAATTAAGAGTAAATTATGAGTCGTTCGTTAAAAAAAGGCCCTTACATTAATATTAAACTTGAGAATAAAATTCTGGCTATGAATGAGTCGGGAAAGAAATCGGTTATTAAGACATGGGCAAGAGCTTCAATGATCTCCCCTGATTTTGTAGGGCATACTGTTGCGGTTCACAATGGTAATAAATTTATTCCTGTCTATATTACAGAAAATATGGTTGGCCATAAACTGGGAGAATTTTCCCCTACCCGTATTTTCAGAGGACACGCAGGAAATAGAAAGAAATAACAGGATTTCAGAGATTGAAATAAAAATAAAGAAAAATGGGTGCTAGAAAAAGGATATCGGCAGAGCAAAGGAAAGAAGCTCAGAAAAATATGTATTTTGCCAAATTGAAGGACGTCCCGTCTTCCCCTCGCAAAATGCGTCTGGTAGCAGATATGATTCGTGGAATGGAAGTCTTTAGAGCGCTGGGCGTTCTGAAATTTTCAAATAAAGAAGCTTCTATCAAGTTGGAAAAATTACTCCGTTCGGCCATCTCTAACTGGGAACAGAAAAACGAGAGAAAAGCGGAAAGCGGAGAATTATATGTGTCAACGATAAACGTGGATGTAGCGACAACGTTAAAAAGGATGCGTCCGGCTCCTCAAGGAAGAGGGTATCGGATTCGTAAACGGTCAAACCATGTAACTTTGTTTGTAGATACAAAAAACGAAAATCAAAATTAGTTGCAAAATGGGACAAAAAGTAAATCCGATAAGTAATCGATTGGGAATCATCCGTGGGTGGGATTCAAACTGGTATGGAGGAAACAGTTACGGCGATACTTTGTATGAAGACAGTAAAATCCGTGAATACCTGAATGCCCGTCTTGCAAAGGCAAGCGTATCGCGCATAGTGATAGAACGTACGTTGAAATTAGTGACCATCACGGTTTGTACCGCCCGTCCGGGAATCATCATCGGTAAAGGCGGACAGGAAGTCGATAAATTGAAAGAAGAATTAAAGAAAATTACCGACAAGGAAATCCAGATAAATATTTTCGAGGTGAAAAGGCCGGAATTGGACGCAGTGATTGTGGCAAACAACATTGCACGCCAATTGGAAGGCAAAGTGGCTTATCGTCGCGCCATCAAAATGGCGATAGCTTCTACCATGCGAATGGGCGCCGAAGGAATCAAGATTCAGATATCCGGTCGCTTGAATGGTGCGGAAATGGCGCGTTCGGAAATGTACAAGGAAGGACGTACACCGTTACATACTTTGAGGGCGGATATTGATTATGCTTTAGGCGAAGCATTGACAAAAGTGGGGTTGCTTGGAATCAAAGTCTGGATTTGTCGAGGAGAGATCTACGGGAAGAAAGATTTGGCTCCCGCATTCACCAGCTCCAAAGATATGAGTCGCGGCGGCAATAGAGAACGCGGCGGCGAAGGCGGCGGTGAAAGACGAGACCGCAATTTCAATAAACGTAGAAACGCGAGGGAAAGAAAATAATTAAGGTTAAGTTTGTGCGCAACGGTGCGTACAGGTGTTAAAAAACGCCTTTCGCCCGCCGCGCAGGAACGTAAAAAGAGAAATAAAAATGTTACAACCGAAAAAAACAAGGTTCAGACGATCGCAAAAAGGTCGAATGAAAGGGAATGCCGGAAAAGGCAGCCAATTATCGTTCGGTTCTTTTGGTATCAAATCGTTGCAATCGAAATGGATTACAGGTCGCCAGATAGAGGCCGCCCGTGTCGCCGTCACTCGTTATATGCAACGTCAAGGCCAGGTTTGGGTAAGGATATTTCCCGACAAGCCAATCACCAAAAAACCGGCGGAAGTACGTATGGGTAAAGGGAAAGGAGCGCCGGAAGGATTCGTGGCTCCCGTCACTCCCGGAAGAATCATCTTCGAAGTGGAAGGCGTTACTTTTGACGTAGCAAAAGAAGCCTTGCGACTTGCCGCTCAAAAACTTCCGGTAACTACCAAGTTTGTTGTAAGACGTGATTATGATATACAAAATCAAAATGTGTAATTATTATGAAGATAGCAGAGGTTAAAGAACTTTCGACGAATGAATTGAAAGAACGCTTGGATGCTGAAATACTCCTGTATAGTCAGAAAAAGATCAATCACAGCATCTCTCCGTTAGACAGTCCTGTCGTAATTACTCAGTCACGTAAGATGATTGCGCGTATGCAAACAGAATTACGCAAAAGAGAACTTGAAAACCAATCAAAATGAAAAGTTCAATGGAAACGAGAAATTTAAGGAAAGAACGGATAGGAATTGTTTCCAGCAACAAAATGGATAAATCCATTACGGTTGATGTAAAATGGAAAGAAAAACACCCTATTTATGGAAAGTTTGTGAACAAAACGAAAAAGTTTCATGCTCACGATGAGAAGAATGAATGCAATATCGGCGATACCGTAAAGATCATGGAAACTCGACCATTGAGCAAGACGAAGCGGTGGCGGTTAGTAGAAATCATTGAAAAAGCGAAGTAATTATGATACAACAAGAATCTAGGCTTACCGTAGCGGATAACAGTGGCGCAAAAGAAGTGCTTTGCATCCGCGTTTTGGGCGGGACAAGGCGACGTTATGCTTCCGTCGGGGATGTGATCGTAGTCGCCGTAAAAAATGTAATCCCATCCAGTGATATTAAGAAAGGTGCAGTATCCAAAGCAATTATTGTGCGGACAAAGAAAGAGATCCGTCGTGCCGACGGCTCTTATATTCGTTTCGACGATAATGCTTGCGTATTATTGAATAATGCTGATGAAATCAGAGGCAGTCGTATCTTCGGTCCTGTTGCCCGTGAACTTCGAGCAATCAATATGAAGATCGTTTCTCTTGCCCCTGAAGTATTATAATCTGAAAATAAAGAAAATGAGCAAGTTACATATAAAAAAAGGTGATATCGTTTTTGTTAACACCGGAGACGACAAAGGTAAAACGGGACGAGTATTGAAAGTATTCATCGAGAAACAACGCGCGCTCGTAGAAGGCGTGAATATGGTTTCGAAGAGTACGAAACCCAATGCGAAAAATCCCCAGGGCGGAATCGTAAAAAAAGAAACCCCCGTGCATATCTCTAATTTAAATGTGTTGGATCCGAAAAGTGGGAAACCTACACGTATCGGCCGCAGGGTAAATGCGAAAGGTAAATTGGTGCGTTTCTCAAAAAAATCAGGGGAGGAGATCAAATAATGAATAAGACAGCAAATCTAAAAAAAGAATATCAGGATAAAATTGTTCCTGCGTTAATAAAGGAATTTTCATACACTTCAATCATGCAAGTTCCCGTACTCAAAAAGATTGTGGTCAATCAAGGCTTGGGCGCGGCTGTTGCAGACAAAAAATTGATTGACGTGGCTATTGCGGAACTGACAGCCATCACAGGGCAGAAAGCAGTCGCAACGGTTTCCCGTAAAGATATATCAAACTTCAAGTTGCGTAAAAAAATGCCTATCGGCGCCATGGTAACATTGCGTCGCGAACAGATGTATGAGTTTCTGGAACGGTTGATACGCGTCGCGTTGCCCCGTATCCGCGACTTCAAAGGGATCGAAAGCAAACTCGACGGTCGCGGAAATTATACCCTCGGCATCGACGAACAGATCATCTTCCCGGAAATAAATATCGATAATATTACGAAAATATTGGGAATGAATATTACCTTTGTAACCTCCGCAAAAACGGATGAAGAAGGTTATGCCCTTTTGAGAGAATTTGGGTTGCCTTTTAAAAACGCTAAAAAGAATTAGAAATATGGCAAAAGAATCAATGAAAGCCCGCGAAGTAAAACGGGCAAAGTTAGTTGCTAAATATGCTGAAAAAAGAGCGCGGTTGAAATCGGAAGGCGATTATGAAGCTTTGCAGACATTGCCGAAGAATGCTTCACCGGTTCGTTTGCATAATCGTTGCAAACTCACCGGTCGTCCGAAAGGCTACATGCGACAATTCGGCATTTCGCGTATCCAATTTCGCGAAATGGCATCCGCAGGTTTGATTCCGGGCTTGAAGAAAGCCAGTTGGTAAAAAAATATGCAAGCGTCCGGGTTTGGAGTCTTACTTTCGAACGCGGAGGCCGATTAAAGTATATAGAGTGTTAAATATTGTTCCGATACGTCGGAATCAATTTAATTTTATTTATTTCATGACAGATCCTATAGCAGATTATCTGACGAGGCTTAGAAATGCCATCAAAGCAAAACATCGGGTGGTGGAAATCCCGGCCTCAAATTTGAAGAAAGAGATAACAAAAATTCTCTTTGACAAGGGCTATATCTTGAATTACAAGTTCATCGAAGAAGGCCCCCAAGGCGCTATCAAAATCGCCTTGAAATACGATCCTGTGAATAAAGTAAACGCGATAAAGACCCTGAAACGGGTTTCTACGCCGGGGTTACGCAGGTATACAGGTTATAAAGAAATGCCCCGTGTGTTGAACGGATTGGGTATTGCGGTACTTTCTACTTCCAAGGGCGTAATGACCGACAAAGAAGCCCGCGATCTCAAAATCGGCGGCGAAGTGTTGTGTTTTATTTGTTAAAGTAAGGAGGAAAGAAGTATGTCAAGAATAGGAAAATTACCCATACAAATTCCTGCGGGAGTGACTTTCTCCTTAAAGGAAGATATCGTGACAGTCAAAGGACCGAAAGGCGAATTGACGCAAAAGATCAATCCGGATATTCGGTTTGAGCTGAAAGAGAATGAATTGACGGTCTCGCGGCCGAGCGATGAACGCCAACATCGGGCTTTGCACGGTTTGTATCGCGCACTGATCAACAATATGGTTGTCGGCGTCTCGCAAGGATACCGAAAAGAATTGGAACTGGTTGGGGTCGGCTATCGTGTAACAAATACGGGCAATCTATTGGAATTGGCCTTGGGATATACCCATGCCATTTATATGCAGTTGCCCCCGGAAGTCAAAGTTGAAACGAAGACGGAGCGTAACAAAAACCCGTTGATCATCTTGGAGTCGGCCGACAAACAATTGATCGGACAAGTGTGCGCAAAAATCCGTTCGTTCCGTAAGGTAGAACCGTATAAAGGGAAAGGAATCCGCTTTGTAGGCGAAGAAATCCGGCGGAAATCCGGAAAATCGGCAAGTAAATAATTACAAAACTGAATGTTAACATGACAACAAAGGAATTAAGAAGGATCAAAATAAAACATCGCGTGCGTAAGCATATTTCCGGAACGGCAGAATGTCCGCGTTTGACCGTATTCAGAAGCAATAAACAAATCTACGCCCAGATGATTGACGATTTGAAAGGCACAACACTGGCTTCCGTCTCTTCTTTGGGAATCACAGATAAGATCACCAAAAAAGAAGTGGCATCGAAAGTCGGGGAATTGATTGCTGAAAAATCAAAAGCAATAGGCGTTCAGACTGTCGTATTCGATCGAAACGGGTATTTATACCACGGTAGAGTGAAAGAACTGGCGGAAGCAGCACGAAAAGGTGGACTTAAATTTTAATTGCAATGGTAATAAATAATAAAGTAAAGTCGACAAACGACTTGGAATTAAAAGACAGGTTAGTTGCTATCAATCGCGTAACCAAGGTTACGAAAGGTGGGCGTACTTTCAGCTTTGCAGCCATTGTGGTCGTCGGGAATGAAGATGGAATCGTCGGTTGGGGCCTGGGAAAAGCAGGCGAAGTCACCGCAGCTATCTCTAAAGGCATTGAATCGGCGAAGAAAAACCTGATCAAAGTCCCGGTATTTAAAGGGACGATCCCCCACGAACAAGAGGCGAAATTCGGCGGCGCAAAAGTGTTTATCAAACCGGCGACACATGGTACGGGAGTCAAGGCCGGCGGCGCTATGCGTGCTGTGCTGGAAAGCGTGGGAATCTCCGACGTGCTGGCAAAATCGAAAGGATCGTCCAATCCGCATAATCTGGTGAAAGCCACCATTGCGGCATTGAGTGAATTGCGAGATCCTGCAATGGTCGCACAAAACAGGGGAGTCTCGGTAGAGAAAGTGTTTAAAGGTTAATCAGGTATTGCGATGACAACAATAAAAATAAAACAGGTTAGAAGTCGTATCAACTGTCCGAAAGATCAAAAACGGACATTGGACGCATTGGGGCTCAGGAGAATAGGTCGCGTGGTGGAACATGAAGTCAATCCCGCGATCCTGGGCATGGTAAATAAGGTAAAACACCTGATTACGATTGAGAAATAATTCAAAAGTATATTAAATTTAAGACATAATGATATGAATTTATCAAATCTAAAACCAGCGAAAGGGTCTGTAAAAACTCGGAAAAGAATCGGACGAGGCACCGGTTCGGGTTTGGGAGGCACCTCAACGAGGGGTCATAAAGGACAGAAGTCGCGTTCGGGATATTCCCGGAAAACCGGCTTTGAAGGAGGCCAGATGCCGATTCAAAGACGAGTGCCTAAATTCGGCTTCAAAAATATCAACCGTGTGGAGTATAAAGCAATCAACCTTGAGACGCTGCAACAACTTGCAGAAAAAACCAATGCCACCAAGATAGGAATCGAGGAATTGGTCAAGGCCGGATTCATTTCTTCATCACAATTAGTAAAAATATTGGGCAGAGGCAAGATCACTTCCAAATTGGAAGTCCTGGCTCACGCATTTTCTAAAACAGCGGAAGCGGCTATTACCGAAGCAGGCGGCTCCGTAGTTAAACTCTAATATATGAGAGCAGTTGATACAATTAAAAATATCTGGAAGATAGAGGATCTGCGAAACCGGATTCTCACCACCCTGCTATTGATAGTGGTGGATCGTTTTTTATCGGTAATCACGCTTCCCGGAATCAATCCGAGTGATTTGTCTGCGTTACATTCGCAGACTTCAAGCGGGCTGATGTCGTTGTTGGACATGTTTTCCGGCGGCGCGTTTTCCAATGCCTCCATTGTGGCGCTGGGGATTATGCCTTATATCTCGGCCTCCATCGTCATACAGCTATTGGCGATTGCCGTTCCGTCGTTTCAGAAATTGCAACGCGAAGGAGAAAGCGGACGCCGCAAGATAAACCAATACACACGCTACCTGACGGTTGTCATCCTATTCATGCAAGCTCCTGCGTATTTGCTCAACCTGAATGTGCAGATGCGGAGCGCCGGAGCAGCAATGCCTTCGGGATTGTGGTTTACGCTGTCGTCGACCATCATTCTGGCCGCAGGATCCATGTTCGTGCTGTGGCTTGGGGAACGGATCACGGATAAAGGAATCGGAAACGGGATATCGTTTATCATTCTGGTGGGGATCATCGCCCGCTTGCCTCATGCGCTCTTCCAGGAATTTATTTCCAGGATCAGTGAAAGCACCGGTGGACTGGTCGCCTTCCTGGTAGAAATTGTGTTCCTGCTGTTTGTGATCGCAGGCGCTATCTTGCTCGTTCAAGGCACCCGCAGGATACCGGTTCAATATGCGAAACAAATGATTGGGAATAAACAATATGGCGGCGCACGACAATACATTCCTTTGAAAGTGAATGCAGCCAATGTGATGCCGATCATTTTTGCCCAGGCAATCATGTTTATCCCCATTTCGTTGATGGGATTTTCGCAGACCACTTCCGACAGCTTTTTCGCCCGCCTGTTCGCGCCGTTGGCCGACCATACCAGTTTCTGGTATAATTTCATTTTCGCTTTGATGATCATCGTTTTCACGTATTTCTATACGGCCATTACGATCAATCCGACACAAATGGCGGAAGACTTGAAGCGGAACAACGGGTTTATCCCCGGCATCAAACCAGGGAAACGAACAGCGGAATATATCGATGAGGTGATGTCGCGGATCACTTTCCCGGGATCATTGTTCCTGGCTTTGGTGGCTATTATGCCGGCATTCGCCCGGATTTTCGGCATCAAACAAGAATTTTCCCAGTTTTTTGGGGGAACTTCATTGTTGATCCTGGTCGGGGTCGTGCTGGATACATTGCAGCAAGTGGAGAGCCATTTGTTGATGCGACATTATGATGGACTACTCAAGTCGGGAAGAATCAAAGGGCGGCAGAGTTCAGCGTATTAGTTGAAAATGATCTATCTCAAGACAGATGAGGAAATTGAATTGATGCGTGTTTCGAATTTATTGGTCGGAGCAACATTGGCGGAAGTGGGAAAATATATTTTACCGGGCGTTAAAACAATTCAATTGGATAAAATAGCCGAACAATTTATCAGAGATAACGGAGGAGTTCCTTTATTCTTAGGATATAACGGGTTCCCCAATTCGCTCTGTATTTCGGTCAATGAATGTGTGGTTCATGGAATCCCTTCGGACTACGAATTGAAAGAAGGCGATATCGTTTCTGTGGATTGCGGCGTAAAAAAAGACGGCTACTGCGGCGATTCGGCCTACACTTTTTGCGTGGGCGAAGTAACCCCTGAAGTAAAACGGTTGCTTCACATCACAAAAGAAGCATTGTACCTGGGGATCAAAAACGCAGTGGAAGGCCGACGCATCGGCGACGTAAGCCATGCAGTGCAAAGCTATTGCGAAGCAAATGGCTACACAGTCGTCAGGGAATTGGTTGGACATGGTATCGGAAAGGAAATGCACGAAAGTCCTGAAGTCCCGAATTACGGGAAAAAAGGAAACGGCGCAATGCTGAAAAACGGGATGTGCATCGCTATCGAACCGATGATCAATCTCGGTAAACGAAATGTGGTGTTTGAAAAGGACGGATGGACGGTGCGTACCGCCGATCGCAAACCGTCAGCTCATTTTGAGCATACGGTGGCCATCAGACCGGGAAAAGCCGATATCCTGTCGTCGTTTGAGTTGATAGAACAAAATATAATAAATTAGTAGATTTAAATTTGATTTATGGCCAAACAAGCAGCAATTGAACAGGATGGAACTATTGTTGAAGCATTGTCGAATGCGATGTTTAGAGTTGAATTGGAGAACGGACATGAAATAACCGCCCATATCTCCGGGAAGATGCGTATGCACTATATCAAAATCCTGCCGGGAGATAAAGTCAAGGTAGAAATGTCGCCGTATGACTTATCAAAAGGTCGTATTTCTTTCAGATATAAATAAAACAATAAAATAGATAAAAATATGAAAGTAAGAGCTTCATTAAAGAAACGAACTCCCGAATGTAAGATCGTCAGAAGGGGAGGCAGGTTGTATGTGATTAACAAGAAGAATCCAAAGTATAAACAACGCCAAGGATAATTCTATTATTTTTGTTTAAATTTTTTATAAAATGGCTATAAGAATAGTTGGTGTAGATTTGCCTCAGAATAAACGGGGAGAAATTGCTTTGACCTACATCTTTGGAATCGGTCGCAGCAGTGCAAATAAGATCCTGTCGGAAGCAGGGGTTGATCGGGATATCAAAGTGAAAGACTGGACCGATGAACAGGCAGCGGCAGTGCGCGAAGTAATCGGCGCAAAATATAAAGTGGAAGGAGATCTTCGTTCTGAAGTTCAATTGAATATCAAACGATTGATGGATATTGGTTGCTACCGTGGCATTCGGCATCGCATCGGCTTGCCGGTGAGAGGCCAAAGCACGAAAAACAACGCTCGTACGCGCAAAGGACGGAAAAAAACCGTTGCAAATAAGAAAAAAGCGACCAAATAACACAATGCTTGACAGGACATTAACAACGCAGATTTTGAACTTGGCGCTTGGCGCTTAATACTAAAATTCAAGAAAGAAAATGGCAAAAAAAACAGTTGTAACAAAAAAACGAGTAGTAAAGGTTGACGCAAACGGACAACTTCACGTTCATTCTTCTTTTAACAATATCATTGTTACGATAGCAAACAGCGATGGTCAGGTGATCTCTTGGTCGTCGGCAGGAAAAATGGGATTCAGAAGTTCGAAGAAAAATACGCCTTATGCGGCTCAAATGGCAGCCCAGGACTGCGCAAAAATTGCATACGATCTTGGACTCAGAAGGGTCAAGGCATACGTGAAAGGCCCAGGTAACGGGCGGGAATCAGCTATCAGAACGGTTCACGGTGCGGGAATCGAAGTCACGGAAATCGTTGATGTGACGCCGTTGCCCCACAACGGATGCCGTCCACCAAAAAGAAGAAGAGTTTAATCAATTAACAATCGACAATCGACAATCGACAGTTTTGCGATGAGACAGGAATTGTCAATTATCAATTGTCAATTATCAATTTTTAATAAATATGGCAAGATATACTGGACCAAAAACAAAAATCGCTCGTAAATTCGGCGAAGCGATTTTCGGACCGGATAAAGTGTTGAGTAAGAAAAATTATCCTCCGGGACAGCATGGAAATGGGAGAAAGAAAAAAACTTCCGAGTATGGGATTCAACTTCGCGAAAAGCAAAAAGCGAAATATACTTACGGCGTGTTGGAAAAACAATTCCGTAACTTGTTTCAAAAAGCGCAACGCGCCAAAGGAATCACCGGCGAAGTGTTGATCCAATTGCTCGAAAGCCGGTTAGATAATATCATCTTCCGCGCCGGAATCGGCAAAACGCGCCCCGCTGCCCGCCAATTGGTCTTACATGGACACATCGTGGTCGACGGCAAGGTGGTGAACATTCCTTCTTACACCGTCAAACCCGGACAGGTGGTCGGCGTTCGTGAAAAAGCCAAATCACTCGAAGTGATTGTCGACAGTCTTTCCGGATTCAATCACAGCAAATATGCCTGGATAGAATGGGATCAGCCGTCCTTGAGCGCTAAATACCTGCATATCCCGGAAAGAGTGGACATCCCCGAAAATATTAAAGAACAATTAATCGTAGAATTATATTCTAAATAATCAAATTCCCATGGCGATATTAGTATTTCAAAAACCTGATAAAGTATTGATGCTGGAAGCAGACAACAAGTACGGGAAGTTTGAATTCCGTCCGTTGGAACCAGGCTACGGAATCACGATCGGCAATTCCCTTCGTCGAATCCTACTGTCTTCACTGGAAGGTTTTGCTATTACTTCGATCAAAATTGACGGAGTAGAGCACGAATTTTCATCGATAGCGGGAGTTGTAGAAGATGTAACCAATATCATCCTCAATCTGAAACAGGTGCGATTCAAACAAGTCGTAGATGATATTGATAATGAGACAGTCAGCATTTTTATCTCCAATACGGAAGTTTTCAAAGCCGGAGATATCGGCCGACAGTTGACAGGTTTTGAGGTGCTCAACCCCGATCTCGTCATCTGCCACCTGGATAAAAGCGCCGCTTTCCGAATCGAAATGAAAATCGATAAAGGACGCGGTTACGTCCCTTCGGAAGAAAACCGTACGGAAAACGATGGCGTGAATCAAATAGCGATCGACTCCATCTTTACACCGATAAAAAATGTGAAATATTCGATCGAAAACTATCGCGTAGAACAAAAAACGGACTACGAAAAGTTAGTTATCGAAATCACTACCGATGGCTCTATTCATCCGAAAGAGGCATTGAAAGAGGCCGCTCGGATCTTGATTCATCATTTTATGCTGTTTTCGGACGAAAAGATTCATCTCGAACCAATACATACGGAAGAGAATGAAGAATTTGATGAAGAAATTCTACACATGCGCCAACTGTTGAAAACAAGATTGGCTGAAATGAACCTCTCTGTGCGCGCGCTGAATTGCCTCAAAGCCGCAGATGTGGAAACTTTGGCCGAACTGGTGAAATATCAAAAGAATGACCTGTTGAAGTTCCGTAACTTCGGCAAGAAATCACTTACCGAGTTGGACGATCTGCTCGACGGCCTTAAACTGACCTTCGGCATGGATATTGCAAAATATAAATTAGATAAAGACAATTAAATAATGAGACACAATAAGAAAATCAATCACTTAGGCCGCACGTACGCCCACAGGGATGCTATGCTGTCCAATATGGCCTGTTCTTTGATTAGACATAAACGGATTTACACCACGGTTCCAAAAGCAAAAGAACTGCGCAAATATGTAGAACCTTTGATTACCAAAAGTAAAGAAGATACAACCCATTCGAGGCGTACGGTATTCAAGTATCTAAATAATAAATATGCAGTTACGGAATTGTTTATTGATATAGCTCCAAAAATCGGCGATCGCCCGGGTGGATATACACGTATCCTGAAGACCGGCTTCCGCTTGGGAGACAATGCCGCAATGTGTTTTATCGAATTGGTGGATTATAATGATAATATGCTGAAACCCGCCAAAGGCGCGGTCAAGCAGAAAACACGGCGTTCACGCTCGAAAAAGAAAAGCGAAGATGTAGTCGCCGCCACTCCCACTCAAACGAAAGAAGTGAAAACGGAAGAGGTGACAACCGTCGCTCCGGAAGAAGTAACCGCCGCTCCTGCGCCGAAGCCAAAGAAAGCGCCGAAAGCCAAAGCAGCTGAGAAAACGGAAACACCCGTTACAGCGGATGAAACGAAGCCGGAAGAAATCGCTGCACCGGAAGTCGCAACTGAACCTGCGATAGAAACTGCGCCCGAAGCCGCAATAGAAGCTGTACAGGAAACTGCACCCGAAGTTGCACCCGAAGTTGCGTCTGAACCCTCTCCTTCCGAAGCAACCGACACAACTGACAACGCATAATTATTAATTATTAAGTAATCAGAAATTTATGGAAATTGTAAAAATTGTTGGTAGAGAAATATTGGACTCCCGCGGTAATCCTACCGTAGAAGTGGAAGTCCACTTGATGTGTGGCGTCATCGGACGTGCCGCAGTGCCTTCCGGAGCATCAACCGGAGAAAATGAAGCCATTGAGTTGCGCGACGGTGATAAGAAACGTTATCTGGGCAAAGGCGTATTGAAAGCTGTAGAAAACGTGAATAAGGTGATTGCACCTGAATTGCTCGGAATGAGTGCGTTAGAACAACGCGCCATCGACAGGAAAATGATTGCACTCGACGGAACGAAAACCAAATCCCGACTGGGAGCCAATGCCATCCTTGGCGTTTCGCTCGCCGTGGCAAAAGCTGCGGCCAATTACCTGGAAATTCCGCTCTATCGCTATATCGGCGGCACCAATACGTTTGTATTGCCGGTTCCGATGATGAATATCATCAATGGCGGTTCACATTCGGATGCGCCGATCGCGTTCCAGGAATTTATGATCCGTCCCGTAGGAGCTCCCTCTTTCAAAGAAGGACTGCGGATGGGTGCAGAAGTATTTCATGCATTAAAAAAAGTGCTGCACGACACAGGATTGAGTACTGCAGTGGGCGATGAAGGCGGATTTGCGCCGAACTTGGCTGGCGGTACCGAAGAAGCGCTCGAAAGCATCCTGACGGCGATAAAAAATGCCGGTTATCTGCCGGGCGAAGATGTGAAAATTGGTCTGGACTGCGCATCATCGGAATTTTATTCCAATGGCGTCTATGACTATACCAAATTTGAAGGCGATAAGGGTAAAAAACGCACTTCCGCCGAACAGGTGGTATATCTGGAAGAACTGATCAATAAATATCCGATCGACTCCATCGAAGACGGAATGAGTGAAAATGACTGGGACGGATGGAAATTGCTGACCGACAAGATCGGCGACCGTTGCCAATTGGTGGGCGACGACCTCTTCGTAACCAATGTCGATTTCCTCAAAAAAGGAATCGAACTCGGCTGCGCCAATTCAATCCTCATCAAAGTCAACCAGATCGGCTCGCTGAGCGAAACACTGGATGCCATCGAAATGGCGCATCGTGCCGGATACACTTCGGTAACGTCTCACCGTTCGGGCGAAACAGAAGATGCAACCATTGCCGACATCGCAGTGGCTACCAATTCAGGACAAATCAAAACCGGCTCACTGAGCCGTTCAGACCGTATGGCGAAATACAACCAACTGCTTCGCATCGAAGAAGAATTGGGCGATTTGGCGGTATACGGCTACAAAAAACTGAAAAGAAACTAGTTGAAAATTAGTGGTTAGTGGTTAGTGGTTAGTGGATTCTAACCACTAACCACTAACTTCCCGGCGTCTCCTCCACTTTCTCCGAAGTATAACCAAGGGATTCGATCGCTTTGTCCAACACTTCTTCGTTGGTTTTCGTTGTGTCGTACTTAATGGTAACTAATCTTTTTTCGAGATTGACTTTCAAATCTTTAACGCCTTTTTCCCAAGCGATGTGTTTCTCGATGCGAGCCTGACAGTTTTCGCAAGTCATATTAACGAGGAATGTAACTTCGGCATCTTTTTTCTTTTTCTTCTTATCGGTTTTTTCCGTCTTCACCCTCGTGCTGTCCTGCGCGACTGCCGCTGTCGTGGCGAGCACAAAAATCGCCGCGAGAATAATAAAAAATCGTTTTGTTCTCATTACTTCTATATTTTGAAAGAATAATAATTGATTATTTGTGCGTAATACTTATTTCTCTTGAGACCTTTGCGGATGCGTTGTATTCGGTGTCGCCACCTTGATGTGCGATGACAGAGATCCGCGTGTTTTCATAATGCCCGGCATTGTCGAGCAGCTTTAGCGTTCCGCCTTTCACTTCGACATACGGCGACGTGCTGTAAAACTTCACCGGCAAACCGGAGGATGCTGTGGCTTCAAGCGGCAATTCACCATCCAGGTTTGTCCATGACGTCGGTATTACAAATGATGTAATTTCCTGCGATTTTTTGGCAGAATTGTTGTCCTCAAAAACTTCAAGCGTTCGGGAAATCTCCGGAGCGTCGAGCCAGTTGTCGTTTCCTGTTTGTGAAGCGGTAATGACGGTTGAACCCGCTTTGAGGAGCGTCAGCGTTTTTCCGCTGATGGTTGCAACGGAACTGTTGCTGCTTGTCAATGTCAGCGCTAAGCCCGACGATGCGGTAGCGTTGACTGTAACGGATCCTTCGCTTAAATTTGTGGGCAAAAAGCTGTCAAAAGTGATTGTCTGACTTGATTTTGCCGTTTCATCGTCTTCGCTGCAAGAGATGAGCAGCGAAAAAAATAAGCATGAATAAAATAATTGTTTCATTTCGATATTATTTTAATTTATTGTGTATTAGGGTAATTTTCCAATTCTCCAGCGGATCCCCGCATAAACTTTTCGTCCGACAACAGGCCCCCATACCATGGATGCATCGAAATTGCGCTCGAAAGGATTTTCCCAATTCTGAACAGGGTCTTTTTGGCGGAAATCGAACAGGTTTTCGCTGCCAAGATAAACGTCGAAGCGTTTTGTATTTTTCGTTATCTGCGCGAAATAGACCGGATAGGTCTTCGAATAGCGTTTTTGTGAGTTGTAACCGTTGAGGTTCGGAAGTCGTGACGGGCCATTGATTTGCGCGGTGAAATCAAAAACCCATTTGCGCAGACTGGTTGCGTAGGCAAGGTTTACCAGCCCGCGAAAGCGCGACGTCAACGGTTTTTCTACCGTATAGTTCTGTCCGTTTTCGGAATATGTTATTTCCGATTTATTATAACGGTATGCAGCAAAAAAGTCGAAGCCTTTGAACGGCGAAAATTGCAGGTCTGCCTGCAATGCGTGGGCGAAAGATTTCCCCTGTAAATTATAGAAATATACGTGATGTGGGGTTCGCTCCATATCTATTACTGCCTGATTGTCGAAACGGGTGTTGAAATAGTCGAGACTGATGGTAAGCGTCTTATCATCTCCATAAGGTATGTATGCTGATACATTTCCTCCGAAATTCCATGCGCGTTCAATATCAAGGTCGTCGATTGTTTCGAGGTGAAATTCACGCGAAGAGGCAAGCAGACCGATATTGTCGGCAATGGCGTTAGGCGAGCGGTAGCCGCGACCCGCAGATGCACGAAGAATGAGTTCGGGCATCAGGTTGTATTTTACGTTTGCGCGAGGCGTGAAAAGCCAGCCGAAGCGACTGTTGTAATCTTCGCGCAAGCCAAGAATGAAGGTGAATTTCTCGCCCTGCGTGAACGTATATTCGGCAAAAGCGCCCGGGACAAATTCGCTGCGGTTGATTGCCGTGCGTGGAGTGGGATTTTTCAGTGGAGGATCGGACGGATCGCCATACAAAATCAGTAAATCTTCAAAATGTGTTTTGTAATCGTCGTAAGCGAAACTTGCTCCT
>JAISUK010000078.1 GCA_031272075.1 Dysgonamonadaceae bacterium | reverse complement strand
GGGGTTAAATCGACGAAAAGTGCAAAATCCGCAAAAATTGAAATTCTGCAACCCGCTTCCCAGGGCAGGTTGAAGGGTATTCCTTCGGTACAACTTGCTTATTGGGCACCAGCGATTCTCGAAACTTCCGCCAGGACTTTCTTGGCGTGATTGAGCGTAGCGGCATAAATTTCCGGTTTTACGTCGAGGCGGACGGTCGCGACTGCCTGATTCAATTTTTCGATGGCGGTACGGGAGGCGTCGTCGGGGCTGAGAGCTAGCTGTTGACGTAAAATTCTGATTTTCTCGAAATCCTGGATACCTTCACGCAAGCGTTCAAAGCGGACAGAACTGCGTGCATTGGGATAGATCAGGAAGCAGTCGCCTGCAGGCCAGTATTCGCTGAAGCGTGTGTCGATGAGCGGATTTTCGTTCCATGAATTGTAAGCCCAGCGCAACAGTCCGTCGAAATCGGCGGATGCGACATACCAGCCCAACCACGCGCTCTCGACAAGCGGCGAAAAAGTGAAAGTGTTGGGCGCATGGGGATTGCAGCATACATAGCAGGTACTGACAAGCCCATTGGCACGTCGAAGGGCAAGATCGGCGTCATCGAAACGCGAACCGAGCTGCACACAGACATCGCGCAGCATCGTGAATTGCTTGTAGCTCTTGTGATTGTCGGCAAAAGCGACGCCTATCTCCGGTGCGACGCCAGCCAGGAAGTCCAGCAGTTTTTTCATTTCTTCGGGTGCGCGCTCGTCCATCGCGATGTTCGTTATCTTCTCCCAACCTTTGCTTTTGAGGTGAGCGCTGAAGTCCTTGAGGAAAGGCGTCCACAACTCAATGAATGGCTTTTCGCCCGGCTTTGCCTGCACTTTCACGTCTTCGCCTGTCGCCTCGTCGGCATAATGCAGTTCATAGTTCCACGGAAGCATCGAGTAGCAATTGATCTGCTTGTTGATGCCGAGCCGCATCATCAGCGCTATCCAACGGTCGAAAACAGTATAATCGTATGCCCAGGATCCGTCTTTGTATTTTTTCCAGCGAATCATATCCGCGTAGCCATCGTAGCACTGGTGATGCCAGGGGTCTTCGTTGAGCGTAGCCGTGATGACTTTCTGTCCTGCGGAGGCAAGCAGTTTCATCGGCGCTTCGAGCAGCTGCCAGTGTTCTTCAGACCATGGTTCGACGCCATTGACACGTGCCACCGATGTCGGATGCTGCCAGAGATCTAAATGAAACGCCCACTCCGAAGGCGGCGGCAGCGTCTGTGGAAGCACTTCGAGCGTGATTTTCAGTTTTTGCGCTTTTCTGTGTCGGGCATAAATGGTCAAAATGCCCGAATAGACGCCTTCCGCAGCATCTTGTGGTATATCAAAACTCAGCCACACCGGACGGGCGGTTTGCGCTTCCATGTTGAAAGACGATAGCGTGTCGAGCATGTCTGGCGAGAGTGACGACGGACATTCCAATCCTTTGTGGCAGCCGTCGTCGGTCAGCACATAACGCTCGAATCGCGCCTGAGCAATCGAGGCGTTCAGGGTTGCAGCGCTCGCCGTGAAGTCGGAGAACACACATTCCACCTGCTCTACTGCATCGCCTGCCCACAGCACGAGTTGCGCCGAAATCCTTTCGCCACGCCATGCTACGCTCGTCCATTCAGTCGCTGTTACAGTCGGGATCGACGACTTGGCATAGCGGCTATCAATGTCGCCGAAAGCGACGTTCAGCCCTTTGGCAACCGTAGACCAATCTGCTGTCGTGTCAGGCGCCGGGTCGATTGCTTCGGCATAAGTATCAAAAAGTTGCGCAGGACGGTTATCCGTACATCCTGCCACAACCACGCCATATAAGACCGCGCTAAGGATAAAATTTCGTGTCATAAATCGCTAATTTTAGTCAATATTTCTACAATTGTATTGTACATTCTCTCGGCAAGGCGGTAAAATCCCAAGTCGGTAAGATGAATGCCGTCGACGGAGGCTTCTCCATCCTGACCGATTAACCCGTCGTTTGCCAGATAATAAACATTTTTTTCGCCTGCACGTTTGATTATTTCAAATTCTTCCCGCAACAGCCGATTCTTTTCAGTGATGATTTGATGCGTGTTTTTATCATAAAACGAATGGGGATAGATGATCGTCTCCACAAAAAGTATCGGAATATCGGGATTCGATTTTCGCAATCGCTCAAAAAACGGACGTGTCTTTTCTTTCAACAGGATGGAATCGACATTGGGAATGAAATCAAGGATAAACAGCGAAGCGTCGTGGCGAGTTGCCATCAGTTCGGCAATTTCGAAATCGAGTTTCCCGTTTCCGCTGAAGCCCAAGTTTATGACCTCCCGATTCAGTCGCCGGGTAAGGATATTGGTATACGACATTCCCGGACGGGAGGCGCATCCGCCCTGGGTAATGCTGGTTCCGTAAACCAATACCGGATGGGAGGTGTCGGGAAAAGGCAGCGCCGGATCCTGGATGTATGCCGCAGAATCGATCCCTATCGACAGCAAAATCACCCCGTCATAGAGCGGCAGGAATAACATAAATTCCCGATCTTGCGGCGTCATATCCGAAATGATGGTTCGTTCGTTCACTTTTCCGGAAGGGATTGCTGCCCGTACCGGTTGCCAATGGTCTTTTTCCCAAGCATACAAGTCAAGGCCTTTGATACCCGTCTCCGTCATGTGTGACATCCGGTTGTCATTCGTCACTTCCCATTTAGCTGAAATAGCGGTGCTGTTTGTCCGAAAACGGATTGCCAGTCCGGACGAGTTTTTCCCCAGATTCCAAACCGGCGGGCGGCATACATCTTTCAGGCATGCCGGCAGGCGTTCGTATCTGGTTTCCGTCTCGCTGGAGGTTTTCCCGATCAACGGAAACTGATCCGCATCATAATAGACTGTTTGTGCAGCGACCTGAGAACACAGGACGCAGAAAAGACAGACAAACAGCGATTTTATTCTATTGTTCATTATTAGATATTTTTCGATTTAAAGCACAAGACCCCAACCGATGATTTAATGATTAAACGTTTAATCTTCCAGCAAATCCGGTCGCAAGCGTTTTGTACGTTCGATGGACTGTTGCAATTCCCATTCGCGGATTTTGGCCTCATGTCCCGACAGCAGTATTTCAGGGACTTTCCATCCTTTGTAGTCTGCCGGACGGGTATAGACCGGAGGGGCCAGCAAATGATCCTGAAACGAATCGAACAAGGCCGACTGTTCGTCGCTGATCACACCGGGAAGCAGCCGGATGATGGCATCGGCCATGACTACTGCGGCCAATTCCCCTCCCGTCAGCACGTAATCACCGATAGAAATCTCGCGCGTGATGAGATGTTCGCGAATTCTGTGATCGATCCCTTTGTAATGTCCGCACAAGATGATCAGGTTTTCGCAGAGGGACAATTCATTTGCCAACGGCTGGCTGAAGCGTTCGCCGTCGGGAGTCGTAAAAATCACCTCGTCATACGAACGTTGATTTTTCAGATGAGTAATCGCACGGTCTATCGGCTCGCATTGCATGACCATTCCTGCCGAACCGCCGAAAGGATAGTCATCCACGTGTCGATGCTTTTTATCCGAAGAATAATCTCGGAGATTGTGGATGCAAATCTCCACGAGATGGCGATCCTGCGCACGCTTCAGGATGGAATTATTTAACGGACTTTCCAGAATTTCAGGCAGTACGGTAATGATATCGATCCGCATTTTCAAGGCGTTTGACTTTTTGCTTTCGACTCCAAATCGCTGATTTCTTTCTCGGCTTCTGCTTTCAGTTTGTCGGATTGTTTGACGGCCTCCTCTTTCAGCTTGTTTGCCGCCTGTTGCGCCACAGTTACCGCAGCCGCTTTGGCCAACGGGTTCTGTGTCTTGTTGGCTTCGTCGATCAATTGTTGTCCCCGCTTTTCAGCCTCCGAAATAAGTTGTTCGCTGGAGACGCGTACCCGTTCACGTATCGCATCCGCTTGCTTGGTCACTTCTTCGCTGATTTTTTCCTGCGTGGAGACCGAATCGTTCCCATTCAACACCGCTCCGGCGATTTGATTCACGACTTGTCCGGCGAGATCTGCCACCACAACGGAAATTTTGGGGCTGGCAAACGTGCCGCCAATTTTCAGGGTCGCTTCATTGAGGTATCCCTTGGTCAATTTCTCCGACAAATGAACCTTCGCCAGGTAGTCAATCGTTTGATCCAAGCCCGTCGATCCCGACAGATTCATCTTGCCGTCAGCAAAATTGAGGTCAAACGGCTTGGTAGTCAGCCTGCCGTCGTTAATCGAGAAGGGAATGTCCAAATCCTTGATTATCATATCCTTCAAGTTGTCATACTTCAGGGTGGAAGCCAACTGATTCAGCAGCCCCATGTCTTTCACTTCCACATTTTCCGACTGTAGCAATCCCGATGCGGAAAGATTTTGCATCTGCGGCAGGAAATTTGCTCCCATCAGCGTTTTCATCTGGAAAGAAGAAGAAAAATTGCCCGTCAGCACTTCAAACACCGGCGCGAACTGCCGAACCGTCTCAAAGGACTCGAACATTTTCGTGAAAGAAGCGCCGCGGATATCCAGGGTCAAGGAAGTCTCCGGCTGTTTGGGATCGATCGACGAATCGTAGTAGCCATGAACCGCCAAATTGCCGCCAAGCGCTTTCATTTTCAGATCCTTCAGTTCGGCTTTCCCATTTTTTATCAGGATTGAGCCGGTAATGTCCGACATATCCAATTGCCCGAACAACAATTGTTTGAAATCGCCGTTCAGACTTAAATCCAGGTTTGCGGGGATGACGAAAGCATCCGTCTGCAAGGTGTCCTGTCGGCTGTCGGCTGTGGCTTCCGGCATAAAATCGTTCAGGTTCAAATAATTGGAACGTACCGTAAATTTGCCGTCCAGTTCCTGATTTTTCAACAAATAGAGCAGAACATTTTCCAGTTCGCCGTTGAAACTCAAATCATTCTTGCCGATCTTCACGGTACAATCGTCGAGGGAAACAGTGCGGGGCGAGAAACGGAGCAAGGCATTGTCGATCAGCACGTCATCCTTCATCGTCCCTTTGAACGCCAGTTCTTTGGCATGAAAACTCCCCGACATGCCGATGCGGTCGTACAAGTTTTTTTCGAAAAACGACATCTGCGATGCCAACTGCAAATTCATATCCAGTTTGCCGCTCAAGTCCATGTCTTTCAACGGATAGATTTCCTTGATCGCATCAAAATCGATCATTCCCTTCACTGCCAGATTGATCGCAGGATCTTCGATGATGTTTTTCACATTCAAACTCATGTCAAACGGATTTCCAGCCATCTCCAGATGAAAGGCGGGAATGTCGATAACGGTATTATTCGCCGACCCGCCCGGATTGGAAATCAGGGTTTTCAGGCTGATGTTTTTCACGGCTTGAGGTAACGAATTGTATTGGAACACCGCATTCGCCACTTCCGCTTTTACATCAAAAGCCGGCAAGTTCGTTTGGTCCATGATTCCTTTGACCGTCGCTTCCAGAAGCACCTCGCCCGAAGCCTCAATCTCCTTAAAATCGTTCGTATAGATGGCAGGGATCATCGACAGGATGTCTTTGAATTGCGTCTTCGGAGCTTGCAGCCGCAAATCCATCTCCATGACCGTATCGGAAGGCATGGCAAACCAGCCGTCGAGTTCCATCCCGATTTCGTTGAGTTTGAGCGCATTGTTGGAAAAAGTATATTTGCTGTTTTTAAAATCCGCATCCAGTTTCACATCCGCCGCCGCTTTTGCTTCGGAAACGTAAGGTATCCCGCTCATGAAAAAACTCAAGGAAGCTGCTCGCAGTTTGCTGTCGATCACGGTATTGTCGGCGGTCATATCCCCCGAAAGATTCAGTCCCGCGTCTGCAACAACCAGCTTCATGTCGGCAGTCGCATCGTCGTACAGCACATCCATGTTTTTGACAGTCACCGATTTAAGCAACAATTTGAAATTGGATGCCGACGATTCGCCGGCTTCACCGGGATCTTCCTGTTTCACGATATCCCAGTTCACTTTACCATCTTTCAGGACGATAGCATGAACGAATCCTTTCTCCACATTCACCTTAGAGACTTCAAAACCCGATTTTCCGAAGAGGCTCATCACATTGACGGTGGCTTCCGCCTTTTCGGCAAACAGCAATGTGTCGTTTTCAAACACATCAACGCCTACAATACACAGATTGCGCAACGAGACCGAAGCATTTGGAAAACTGCGAATAAGACTCAAGTTCAGATTTTCAAAACGCAGCGTCGCGTTCAACATTTTTGCCGCCTCGTAATTGACGAGGTCAGCAATTTTCCCTTTAAATGCAAAAGGGATCAGGATAATAATCAAGAGAATAATCAATAATATTCCCAAAACTTTCAATATTTTTTTCATCTGTAAACTCTTTTAGATTTATTTACCAATATTGTCGTTGAAATAGCAAATTTCATCCTATCTTTGTCACTGCAAATATAATATTTATTAAAGAAATCAAAACTTGTATCGAGATAATTCGATTGTATGGAGTTTTTTATCTACATTTGTATCGAAAAAACATCGCTTTCGGAAAGTATCTACTTATGATAAACAATATATTAATTATTGAAGATGACATTACACTGAGTCTGATGCTTAAAACTTGGCTAACCAAACATGGTTACGAAGTCAAGAGCGTTATCAGTATAGCAGATGCGAAACGGCAAACCAAAGAATCGGTTCCTGATTTGGTTTTATCCGATCTGCGACTTCCCGATGATAGCGGCATTTCATTCCTGAAATGGATGAAGGCGCAATATCCGGAAGTGGCTTTCATCATGATGACCGGTTACGCCGACATTCAGACTGCGGTAGAATCGATCAAATCGGGCGCTTTTGATTATATTGCCAAGCCGCTGAATCCGGAAGAATTGCTGAAGAAAATTCAGCAAGCCTCCCAAAATATACAACTCACAACCGATCATAAAGAAACAAAAATCGATTCGGCCTACGAATACATCAAGGGCAATTCCCTGGAATACCAGAAACTCTACGAATATGTCGATCTGGTAGCGCCCACCAACCTGTCTGTGTTAATCAAAGGGAAAAGTGGGGTAGGCAAAGAACATATCGCGCGGCTTATCCATGAAAAAAGCCTCCGGAATAAAGGACCTTTTGTCGCCGTAGACTGCGGCGTGCTGTCGAAAGAACTGGCGGCAAGCGATCTTTTCGGACATATTAAAGGAGCGTTTACCGGTGCAATAAACAACAAGAACGGGCATTTCTACGAAGCCAACAAAGGCACCTTGTTTCTGGATGAGATCGGGAATCTGTCTACGGAAATCCAGATACAGCTGTTGCGTGCACTCCAGGAAAAAGTCATCAAACCCGTCGGCAGCACAAAGGAAATCCCGATTGACATCCGTCTGATTTCGGCCACCAATGAAGACCTCGACCAGGCATTAAGCCTCTCCACTTTCAGGTCGGATTTGTTCCATCGAATCAACGAATTTCTCCTCTACATCCCTACCTTACAGGAATGTAAAGGCGATATTGAGTTATACGCGCACCATTTTCTCGAAATTTCCAATAAAACATTGAATAAACAGATTATCGGCTTCACCCCGGAAACATTGGAGCTGTTCAAACTCTACTCGTGGCCGGGCAATATCCGTGAACTCAAAAATGTCATCAACCGGATGGTGTTGATCACTGCCGGGCCTTATATCACCCAAGATTTACTTCCAAAGAACCTCTTGGATGAAATTTTACTGAAATCCAGTCAAAAATCGTTCAGTCTGAAAAACAACAACGAAAAAGAACGCATCAAAGAAGCATTGGAAATATCGAACTACAATAAATCGAAAGCAGCGGTTATGCTGGATATCGACAGGAAAACTTTATACAACAAGATGAAACTGTATGATATCAAAAACTGAAGCGTTTAGATAATCTCAATCGTCATATGTCCGGAAATTCTAATCATTCGAAAATCATCATCGTCATCGGATTTCTGCTTCTTGCCAGTCTCACGGTCATCGGAATCATCCTAATCTACGGAGAGTTAATCAAATTTTCCGAATCAAGCGATACGTCGGTCGAACGCAAAGAGCTGGTCATTATCGGCAATACGCTTGTTTCGCTCTATAAATTGGAAGGCGCTGCAAACCAACTGGCAGTGAAAGACATGAACCGCGTAAAAATGAGGTACGATTCTTTGATGAATAATGCCGTCGCGCATATCGACACCTTGAAAAAAACGACCATTGACCAGGAAGTCGTGATTTACCTGGACAGCGTCACCCTGCTGTTGGACAAGAAAAGGAGCAATATCTGGGCCATGTTCCAACTGCTGGATTCCGTCGAGAAAAGGACCGTCTTCGAGCCGGTCACCAAAACAACCGTCTTGTCGAAGAAAAACTTGGACGAACTCAACCGGTTACTGAAAAACTCCACCGAAAATAAGGAAGATACCTCTGTAATAAAATCCGAAGGCAAAAACTTTCTCCAGCGGGTGAGAGACGTATTCAGCTCCCAGAAACGAGACTCTTCCATCGTCATCTCCAAATCGCAAACAGAATCGAAAGATTTTGTCGTTGTTCCTACCCTGACCGACACCATCGCCGAATACATCAGCGAAATAGTCTTGACAAACAACGTCAGGAATACGGCGCTGACCAACAAATTACTCAGTCGCCAGAACGTATTAAACCGAACCAACGAAAGGATTACATTCCTGATTAATCAGATTATGCGCGACATTGAAAACCGCGAATTTCGCACTTCGCTACAGCTGTTGAAAGAAAAAGAAATCACGTTGAAACGCTCTTCACAGATCGTGTCTTTTATCGGGTTGTCCGCCTTGATTCTGACCCTCCTGTTCTTAACGCTTTCTTTGCGGTCGCTGACACAAAATCAGAAATACCGCAAAAAACTGGAAGATTCGCTCAACCGGATCCAGTACCTGTCGAAAGTGCGTGAACGCATCTTATTGACAATCACCCACGACATCAAGTCGCCCATCAGCTCTATCATCGGCTTTATCGAACTCCTGTATAAAAGCAAATTGCCGGAAAAGGAAAAATATTATCTGAAAAACATGCAACATTCTTCCGAGCATATCTTATTGTTGATTCGGAATTTGCTTGACTATCACACGCTCGATTCCAACAAACAGACCATCAAACTCGTTCCTTTTTCGCTCTGGGTGCTGCTGAACGATATCTATCTGAGTTTTATTCCATTAGCGAACAACAAAGACATCCGCTTTCTGTTTCACAGCGATTCCCTGAAAGGGAAAGACACCAACTACCTGTGCGATCCTTATCGCATCAGGCAGATCGTCGGCAACCTGTTGTCGAATGCCGTCAAATATACGCCGTCCGGCGGAGAAGTGGCGCTTTCCGCCTCCCTGGAAACACAAAACGATCAATCCCTGCTTGTCATATCGGTAAAAGATAACGGCCAGGGGATCAGCGCTGAGGATCAAAAAATTATTTTTGAAGAATTTAGACGGCTCGACGATTCTAAAAATCCGGTCGAAGGGTCGGGACTGGGACTCGCCATCACGGAAAAGCTGACTGAATTGCTGAAAGGAAGCATCACCGTCAATTCGACGCTTGGGAAAGGCTCTGAGTTTATCGTCACGCTTCCGGTTGAACACGCCAGCAGTCAATTGACGGAGCTGTCGGCAAACCCGATTCCGGAAAACTCCGCCGACAACAACACGGACAAAAAAATCCTGTTTATCGATGACGACGCCATTCAGTTGAACCTCATTTCCGAATTTCTGAAACAACACGGGTTTTCGCCTACAACATGCAACAACTCATTGGACGCCCTGGATCTTATTCGAAATAATCATTTCGACATGATATTCACCGACATCCAAATGCCGGACATGAACGGATTCGACCTGGTGGAACGGATAAGAATGTCGCTGTTGCCGAAATATGCCCTCATCCCGATTATTGCGCTGTCGGGAAGTTCCGAGATGCCCGAAACGGAATACATTCAATCCGGTTTCACGGGATTTATCTCAAAACCTTTCAGCACCGACGAATTGTTGGTTGCCATACAAAAATACTCGAAAATAGATGTCAAAAACAACCGCACAGAAGCTCCAAAATCGAAAGGATTCGCTACCCTTTCCGATTTCGCCAACGGGGATAAGGAGGCCGGTGCTACCATCATTCAATCCTTTATCAGCAACACAAGGCAGAATATCGTCGCATTGAAAGAGGCATTCCGCAAAAACGATCGGGAAACAATCAAGCAGCTCTCGCATAAAATGCTTCCATTGATGCAAATGGTGTCTGCCGATGATGCGGCAAACATCTTGGGGCGGTTCGAAAGAGGAGAAATCTCAATGGATAAGGAAAACGAAATCATCCAACTGATTGAAAATCAAATAAAGGAAGCCGAGAAAAGTATTAAAGAACTTCGCGTTGCTCCATCACAAAATCAAGAATAAATATCGAATATATAATTATGTACGTATGAAAATTTTAATTGCAACAGAAAAACCATTCGCAGCGAATGCAGTGAATAAAATCAAACAACTGATTGATGAAGCGGGATATGAAACAGCCCTGCTCGAAAAATATACCGATAAGCAACAGTTACTCGATGCGGTCAAAGACGCCAATGCCATCATTATCCGAAGCGACATTATTGATGCAGAGGTGATTGCTGCCGCACCCAACCTAAAGATCGTCGTCCGTGCAGGCGCAGGCTACGACAATGTGGACCTGTCGACTGCTACCGCCAATAATATCATCGTAATGAATACGCCCGGACAAAACTCCAATGCTGTGGCAGAACTCGCACTTGGGATGATGGTTTATGCCGCGCGCAACTTCTACGACGGTTCTTCCGGCACTGAACTGCTCGGCAAGAAACTCGGCATACATGCCTACGGAAATGTCGGCCGCAATGTAGCGCGCATTGCCAAAGGCTTCGGGATGGAAATCTATGCCTACGACGCTTTTTGTCCGCAGGAAGTGATTGAGAAAGACGGCGTCACCGCTTTGCCATCGGCTGAAGCGCTCTATGCTACTTGCCAATATGTCTCGCTGCATATCCCTGCAACGGCCGAAACAAAAAATTCCATCAATCTGGCATTGCTCGAAAGACTTCCTGCCAAGGCAACATTGATCAATACTGCCCGCAAGGAAGTGATCGACGAGGTCGGCCTCGAACAGTTTATGGAAGCCCGCCCCGACTTCAAATACCTGACCGATATCACCCCCGGCAACGACGCTTCGCTGAAGGAAAAATTCCCCAAACGCTACTTTTCTACACCGAAAAAGATGGGGGCGCAGACCGCAGAAGCGAACAACAATGCCGGCATCGCTGCCGCCAATCAGATCATCGACTTTTTCAAGACCGGCAACTGCAAATTTCAGGTTAATCACTAATCTTCAAATTGATCACAATGATTCTAAAACTTCGTCTCACCATCTTACAATTCTTTGAATTTTTCGTCTGGGGTTCGTGGCTGATTTCTTTTGGAGGATATATGTTCAGTCTGGGAATGGGCGACAAAATCGGTACGCTTTTCGCCACCGCAGGCATCGCTTCGTTTATCATGCCGACCATCGCCGGAATTATCGCCGACCGCTGGATCAATGCCGAGCGACTGTTAGGCTTCCTGCATATCCTTGGCGCCGCCTGTCTGTTTGCCGCATCAAAAACGACAGAATTTAATCAACTCTACCTTTGTATGTTTCTCAACGCATTGGTGTTTATGCCTACCATCGGGCTGAGTTATTCCGTCTGCTACAGTGTGATGTCTCGCAACGGACTGAACACCGAACGGGATTTTCCTCCCATTCGCTCGTGGGGAACAGTCGGGTTTATCGTGGCCATGTGGATCGTCAATCTTGCAGGATGGACATTAAGCCCCAACCAGTTGCTTATGGCCTCCGCTTCCGGCCTTGTTTTGGGTCTTTATGCCTTCTCGTTGCCTGCCACCCCGCCGGTCAAAGCCAAGAAAAACAGTTCGCTGATTTCCTTGCTTGGGCTTGACGCTTTGGTATTGTTGAAAGAAAAGCGAATGGCGGTCTTCTTCTTTTTCGCCATATTGCTGGGCGTTTGCCTGCAAATCACCAATTCCTACGGAAGCACTTTTTTGCATAGTTTCGATGCTGCCTATCCCGATTCGTTTGCCGTCAAATACAACAATATTTTCTTATCCGTTTCACAAATTGCGGAAGCGTTGTTTATCCTCGCCATTCCTTTCTTTCTCGGTCGTTTCGGCATCAAAACCGTCATGCTGATGAGTCTCGGCGCCTGGGTGTTGCGTTTCGGTCTTTTTGGTATCGGCAATCCCGGATCAGGCATGGTATGGCTTACGCTTTCGATGATTATTTACGGTATGGCCTTCGATTTTTTCAATATTTCAGGTTCGTTATTCATCGATCGTGAAACGCCCGCCAAATTTCGCGCCAGCGCGCAGGGCATGCTGATGATGGTTACAAACGGATTGGGCGCCATTATCGGCAATTACGGCGCACAACAAGTCATCAATGCACATACCGTCGACAATGTCACCGACTGGAGTAAATGCTGGTTTATTTTCGCCGGATATGCATTGGTAATCGGCGTTCTGTTCGCTATCTGCTTTCAATACAAACACACGAGGCAGGTGACAGCGACGGTATCCGAATAACTGTGTAGACTGTTATTTATATTCGTCCCAACTCTTAATCGGGATATTATCCATATCAATCTCGCAAAAGGCCTGGATAAATGCGGAGGCCAAACGAGCGTTGGTGAAGAGCGGTATATTGAAATCAATCGCTCCGCGTCGGATTTTGTAACCGTTTGATATTTCGCCTTCCGTCAGATTTTTCGGAATATTGACAACCAGATCAATCTGTTTGTCATGGATCATCGTTAGCGCATTCGGGGTGCCCGCTTCACTCGGCTGGTAAGCCCTGATGGACGGAATCTGATTGTCGGAAAGGAATCGATGCGTGCCTTCGGTGGCATAGATCGTATATCCCTTCTCGAACAGCAGCCGACAAGCGTCGAGGGTATCCACTTTCGAGCGCAGGGTGCCGCTTGAGATCAGGATATTTTTTTGCGGCACTTTCATCCCAACCGACAGCATGGATTTCATCACAGCTTCGTAGTAATCATCTCCGATACAGCCCACTTCACCGGTAGAGGCCATATCCACTCCCAGCACAGGATCGGCTTTCTGAAGCCGCGTGAAAGAAAACTGCGAAGCCTTGATGCCTACATAGTCCAAGTCAAACTCATTCTTACTCGGCCTTTCCACTTTTTCTCCCAGCATGATGCGGGTCGCCAATTCTATGAAATTAAGTTTCAATACCTTAGAAACAAACGGAAAACTCCGGGAAGCCCGCAGGTTACATTCTATCACTTTGATATCATTGTCTTTCGCTAAAAACTGTATATTAAACGGTCCTGTGATTTGAAGCGCGGAGGCGATTTCTTTCGCTATCCGTTTCACTCTGCGGACGGTTTCGACATACAGTCGTTGAGGCGGAAACTGAATGGTCGCATCGCCCGAATGAACGCCCGCAAACTCAATGTGTTCGGAAATGGCGTAACTGACGATATTGCCATGATCGGCTACCGCATCTATCTCAATTTCTTTGGCATTCTGGATAAATTCGCTTACCACCACCGGATGCTTTTGCGAAACATTGGCCGCCAGCTTCAGGAACCGTTGCAATTCCGTCTGATTGGAACAGACATTCATTGCAGCGCCGGACAGCACGTATGAAGGCCTTACCAATACCGGGAATCCGACTTCTTCCACAAACTTGTCGATATCGGCCAATGAGGTCAATTCTTTCCAACGGGGCTGGTCAATCCCCAATCGATCGAGCATGGAGGAAAATTTGTGCCTGTCTTCCGCATTGTCGATGCTGGAGGCGGAAGTCCCCAAAATCGGCACCCCGGCCTTATCCAGCGATAAAGCCAGGTTGTTCGGGATTTGTCCGCCCGTAGACAACACAACCCCATGCGGCCCCTCCATCTCAATGATGTCCATTACGCGCTCGTAGGTCAACTCGTCAAAATACAGTCGGTCGCACATGTCGTAATCTGTGGAGACAGTTTCCGGGTTATAGTTGATCATCACGCCACGCCATCCGCGGTTACGGATGGTTTCAAGCGCATTCACCGAACACCAGTCGAATTCCACGCTGCTCCCGATCCGGTATGCTCCCGATCCGAACACAATCACCGAACGTTTATCGCCCAGATAGTGCACATCGTTTTCCGATCCGTTGTATGTCAGGTACAGGTAATTCGTCTGGGCGGGATATTCCGCAGCGAGCGTGTCGATCTGTTTGACCACAGGGACGATTCCCAATTGTTGACGTTGGCTGCGCAGCAGTTCTTTTTTCTCTGTGGCAATGTCCGTATTTCGGTAGATTAATTTCGTGATCTGATAATCTGAAAACCCTTTTTGTTTGGCAATGCGCAACAAATCGGCAGGCAAGGCTTCTACCGACGGATATTTTTTTATTTCTTCCGAACATTCATATATCAATTGCAATTTCTGCAAAAACCATCGGTCAATTTTTGTCAATTCATGAATGCGGTCGATAGAATAACCGGCTTCAAGCGCCTGTGCAATAATAAAAATCCGTTTGTCTGTCGGTTCCGCAAGCGATTTGTCGATATTGTCCACTTTCATTTCGCGGTTTGCCACAAATCCATGCATTCCTTGGGCAATCATGCGCAACCCTTTCTGAATCACTTCTTCAAAACTGCGACCGATGGACATGACTTCGCCCACACTCTTCATGCTCGATCCGATTTCTTTGGATACACCATGGAATTTACCCAAATCCCAGCGGGGAATTTTGCATACGATGTAATCCAATGCCGGTTCAAAGAAGGAAGTGGTGGTCTTGGTGACGGTATTTTTCAGCTCATGCAATCCATAGCCCAGCGCCAGTTTTGCTGCGATAAACGCCAAGGGATATCCTGTCGCTTTGGAGGCAAGGGCGGAAGAACGGCTCAAACGCGCGTTCACTTCTATCACGCGGTAATCTTCCGAAACCGTGTCGAAAGCATATTGCACATTACATTCCCCGACAATCCCGATATGCCGGATGATACGGATCGACAATTCACGCAGTTTATGATACTCCTGGTTGGTGAGTGTCTGCGAAGGCGCAACCACGATGCTCTCGCCGGTATGGATGCCCAACGGATCGAGGTTTTCCATATTGCAAACCGTGATACAATTGTCGTATTTATCCCTGACGACTTCGTATTCTATCTCTTTCCAACCTTTCAGCGATTTCTCTATCAACAATTGGTTGGAATAATTGAAAGCTTTTTCGGCAAGTGTCTGCAATTCGGCGCTGTTGTTGCAAAAGCCGCTTCCCAGTCCACCTAAAGCATACGCTGCCCTGACTATCACCGGATAACCCAGTTCCGAAGCCGCTTCATGTGCTTCTTCCACACTTTCGGTGGCAATGCTCTTGATGGATTTAACCCCTATCTCATCCAGCTTCTTGACGAAAAGTTCACGGTCTTCGGTATTGATGATAGACTGTATGGGGGTACCCAGAACGGCAACGTGGAATTTTTCAAACACTCCCGAACGATGTAGTGCGACGCCGCAGTTCAAGGCCGTCTGTCCACCGAATGCCAACAATACACCATCAGGCCGTTCTTTTTCGATGATCTTCTCGACAAAAAAAGGCGTGATCGGCAGGAAATAAATCTTGTCCGCTACGCCCTCCGAGGTCTGCACTGTCGCAATATTCGGATTGATCAGTATGGTGTAGATCCCTTCTTCTTTCAAGGCTTTCAACGCTTGCGAACCGGAATAGTCAAACTCGCCGGCTTCGCCGATTTTCAATGCGCCCGATCCCAATAGCAGCACTTTTTTCAGATTGGAGGCGACAGCGGGAACCACTGCTTGCGGCTTTCCGATTTGCAGTGTCCTGTCTTTCAACGGCGAGGCATCCATAGATTCGATAAAGATGTCGAACAAAAATTCTGTGTCTGTCGGGCCAGAAGCCGCCTCTGGATGGAACTGTGCGGAAAACCAAGGCATTGTTTTATGACGAATGCCTTCGTTTGTGCCGTCGTTCATGTTGGTAAACAACACTTCCCAATCGTCGCCGAGGGTCGTGGTGTCCACTGCAAAGCCGTGATTTTGTGAGGTAATAAAGCATTTTTCCGAATGTGCCATCCTGACAGGCTGGTTGTGACTTCGGTGTCCGTACTTCAGCTTGAATGTCGAGGCGCCGCCCGCTTTCGACAACAATTGGTTCCCCATGCAAATGCCAAAGATGGGCTTGCCGACGTCCATCGCTTTCTTGATGTTGTCGACGGTCGTCTGGCAAAGGGAAGGATCGCCGGGCCCATTCGAAATGAACAACCCGTCGTATTCCAAAGTGTTGAAATCATAGTCCCACGGCACGCGGATAATCGTTACATCGCGTTTCAGCAAGCAGCGGAGGATGTTGTGCTTCACGCCGCAGTCCACTAAAACCACTTTCTTGGATCCTTTTCCATAGCGGAGGACTTCTTTGCAACTGACTTTCGCCACCAGGTTTTCCAGATTCGGATCTACAAAATCTATCTCGTCCGGCGAATTGAAGACGATCTTCCCCAGCAACGACCCTTTCTCGCGAATGAGTTTCGTCAATCCGCGGGTATCTATCCCATACACGCCGGGAATTTTATGCTCTTTCAGCCAATCACCGAGACTTTTGCTTGCATTCCAGTGACTGTATTGATGTGAATATTCCGAAATAATCAACCCGCTGACCTGAATCTTTTCTGATTCAAAAAATTCGGAGATCCCGTCGATGATTTTGTCTTCCGGCACCCCGTAGTTTCCGACCAGCGGATAGGTAACCGTCAGAATCTGGCCTGCGTAGGATGGATCCGTCAAACTTTCCGGATATCCGACCATCGCCGTATTGAACACAACTTCACCCGCCACGGGCACTTCATATCCGAAAGAAAATCCTTTGTACTCCAAGCCGTTCTCCAGCACCAGTACAACTTCTTTGTCCATAATATCGTTTAATAATTTAGAACCGCTAAAAATCCCACAAAGGTATAATTATTAATCTCAAGTTCAAAATTATCTGACGATTGCCAAAAAATATTTACCTTCGTCTGTCAGTCAGAACAAAAATCAAGACGTTAACCTATATCAGGCTAACCGTTTTATAACACAGTAGTGGAAAATGAATTTCAACAGATGTTACCGATCGGTAACATCGTGATTGGAATCACGCCCGGTTCCGAGAAAGAATTGATACTTCCGATGGGACGCTCATCAAAGAAGCGTGGTATGATAACAAGCATAAATGATGCATATTTGTTATGTACTTCGCTAAACAGTCCGGACGAATTGTATAGATATGACTTATCTTGGGGAAAATGATAATTTTGAGGTCTCGGTGTTGAAAAAAAATAAATAGCAAAATTAGGATGGTTCGCTTTCATGCGTCGTGAAAATTTTGCACCTTTGTTGCCGAAAAATTAAATCAATCATGAACGAACAATTTAGTATTGCAGGGAAAGTGGCTGTGATTACCGGCGCAGGTGGTGTGCTGGGCGGCAGCATCGCTAAAAGTTTTGTGAAAGCCGGCGTCAAAGTTGCGGCACTGGACATCCGTCAAGAACCGCTGGACGCACGCATCAAAGAATTGACGGCAGAAGGCGGCGAGGCCATCGGCTTTATCGGTAACGTACTTGATGTGGAAAGCCTGAAAAAAGTCGCCGCGCAGATTGTCGAAAAATGGGGACGGATCGACATCTTGCTTAACATTGCGGGCGGCAATACGCCCGGCGGCACGCTTGCTCCCGACGCCGATTTCTTCGATATGCCGGTTGCAGAATGGGAAAAAGTCACCAGCCTCAACCTCAACGGGACGGTTTATCCTTCTATGGTTTTTGGAAAAGTCATGGCGCAGCAGAGATCGGGAAGCATCGTCAATGTGTCGTCTATGGCGGCTTATTCGGCGCTTACGCGTGTGCCGGGGTACTCGGCGGCAAAGACGGCGGTCAGCAATTTCACACAATGGCTGGCATCGGAAATGGCATTGAAATACGGCGAAGGAGTGCGCGTAAATGCCATCGCACCCGGATTTTTCATCGGCGACCAGAACCGGGCGGTACTGATTAATCCCGATGGTTCGCTCACCGAACGCAGCCGGAAAGTGTTGGCTAAAACGCCGATGAAACGCTTTGGCGACATCACTGAATTGAACGGAGCGGTACAGTTCCTTTGCAGTCCTGCTGCCGGTTTCATCACCGGCGTAGTGCTGCCTGTTGACGGAGGGTTTAGCGCATTCAGCGGAGTATGATTACAGGCCGCTTGGCAACATGCCACTTTGAAATAATTCGCAGAACATTCCAACCGTTTTATTATGATTAGAAAAAAAATAATATCAATACGTTTATTTCATTTGTCTTTTTAAAACATTATCAATACCTTTGCTACCGCATAAATGATTATTTTTAGTTTAACGCCTTAAAATAAAAATAAATAGCGAATATTATGTTATTTACAAAAATGCATGGCATTGGGAATGATTATGTGTACATTAATTGTTTTAATGAACACGTTGAGCATCCGGAAAAATTAGCTGTATGGCTGAGTGATCGCCATAAAGGGATTGGTTCCGACGGATTGGTATTGATTATGCCGTCGAACAATGCCGATTTCAGGATGCGGATGTTCAATTCCGACGGATCTGAATCGGAGATGTGTGGAAATGCCTCGCGTTGTATCGGAAAGTATGTGTATGACAATGGATTGACGAATCGCACGGAGATCTCGCTCGAGACGAAAGCGGGAATTAAGCTTCTTCGATTGTTCCCTAATAACGGAAAAGTGGAAAAAGTATGCGTGGATATGGGCGAACCATCGCTACAACCGTCGTCGATTCCGGCATTAATTTCTGAAAAAGCCATCCTCAATTATCCGGTTAATTTTGAACCAGAACAGTTTGAAATTACCTGTGTTTCGATGGGGAATCCGCATACGGTCATCTTTACGGAAAATATTCAGGAAATACCGCTGGAAACTGTCGGCAAAAAAATCGAGCATTTCAGGCTTTTCCCGGAACGCACCAATGTGGAATTTGTGAAAATCATTTCCGCAAACAAAGCCGACGTAAGGGTCTGGGAACGCGGCACGGGCGAGACACTTGCCTGTGGGACAGGCGCATGCGCCGTATTGGTGGCCGGCGTCAAAACCGGACGTCTCGACCGGATAGCCACGATCGCATTGCCCGGCGGGGAATTGTCCATCGAATGGAATGAAGGAAACAACCATGTGTTGATGACAGGCGGCGCCGTCACCGTATTTGAAGGAAAAATAGATATAAATTAATATAGAAGTGATTTTAATTAACGAATGTTTTCTGAGATTGCCCGGAAATTACTTGTTTTCGGAAATTGCCAATAAAGTAAACGCCTACAAAAAAGAACATCCTGGCTCAAAAGTAATCAGCCTGGGCATCGGCGATGTGACCCAACCATTGGCTCCTGCCGTGATTCGGGCACTCCACCTGGCTACCGACGAGATGTCCGATGCAGACACCTTGCGGGGATATGCGCCCGACTCCGGTTATCCTTTTTTAATTGATGCAATCATCAAAAATGACTACAATGCCCGCGGCATCGATTTCGATAGTGATGAAATATTCGTCAACGATGGTGCCAAAAGCGATACAGGCAATATCGGAGACATATTAAGCGTTGAAAATACGGTTGCGATGACCGATCCCGTCTATCCTGTCTATGTCGATTCTAATGCCATGGCCGGCAGAGCGGGGTTTTTCAAGAATGGAAACTGGGACAAGATTCGTTATTTGCCTTGTACACCGGAGAATGATTTCGTTCCGGAACTCATGAGCGAACACGCCGACATGATTTACCTGTGTTACCCCAACAACCCGACCGGCACCACATTGACCAAAGAACAACTGAAGACGTGGGTAGATTATGCCTTGAGAGAAAAAGCGCTGATTTTATACGATTCGGCCTACGAAGCCTACATCACCGAAGAAAATATTCCGCACAGCATTTACGAAATAGATGGCGCGAAAGAAGTGGCCATTGAATTTCGCAGTTTCTCTAAAACCGCCGGTTTCACGGGATTGCGTTGCGGCTATACCGTTATTCCGAAAGCATTGAAAGCCTACGACAAGGCAGGCAACTGCTGTTCGTTGAATCAGTTGTGGCGTCGCCGACAATCCACTAAATTCAACGGCACCGCTTATATCGTCCAACGCGCAGCCGAAGCGGTGTATTCGCCCGAAGGGAAAACGCAAATCCAAGAAACGATTGCCTATTACCTGGAGAACGCCCGCATCATCAAATCCGCCCTCGAATCGTTGGGAATGGCTGTCTACGGCGGAATCAACGCCCCGTATATCTGGGCGAAGACTCCCAAAAACACCCCTTCTTCGTGGGACTTTTTCGAGCTGTTGCTCAATCAGTTGCAACTGGTGACAACCCCTGGCGTCGGTTTTGGGAAAAGTGGCGAAGGATTTATCCGTTTTACGGCGTTCGGACGCAAAACAAACGTGGAAGAAGCGGTAGAAAGAATCAAACTTTTGAAAATATAACAACGCATAGTTTTACCATACAAATCAGAAATATTTACAAACAATATTTTTCTAAAATAAATAATAATTAACAGTTAAATTGAAAAAAGTATGTCTAATTTACGATTTAAGGCTGTAGAAGAAGCCTTTAAGAAAAAAGCAATTGAAGTGTCAGCTCCTTCAAAATTCATTTCCGACTTTTACGGAAAGTATGTGTTTTCTACGACAACCATGTCGAAGTATCTGTCGAAAGATGTAATGAAAGCGATTAAGAACGCTATTGAAAAAGGAGAAACATTGAACAGAAGCATCGCCGACGACGTCGCCGCCGGCATGAAAATGTGGGCAATGGAATTGGGTGCAACGCATTACACACACTGGTTCCAGCCGTTGACAGACGGGACTGCACAAAAACATGACTCGTTTATCGACTATGCAAACGGACCGGGAGAAAATATCATCGAAGAATTTTCCGGCAAATTGCTTGCACAGCAGGAACCCGACGCTTCGAGTTTCCCGAGCGGCGGCATCCGGAGCACTTTTGAAGCGCGTGGTTACACGGCATGGGATCCTTCCTCCCCCGCTTTTGTGATGGACGACACGCTGTGTATCCCTACGATTTTTATCTCCTACACCGGCGAAGCGCTCGACCTGAAAGCCCCGTTGTTGAAGGCTTTGAACGCCGTCGACAAAGCCGCAACCGCCGTCTGCCATTATTTCGACCCGGAAGTCAAAAAAGTGTATTCTTATCTGGGTTGGGAGCAGGAATATTTCCTGGTCGACGAAGGATTATTCGCTACCCGCCCCGACCTCGTATTGACGGGAAGGACGCTGCTCGGACACGAATCGGCGAAGAACCAGCAATTGGAAGACCATTATTTCGGCTCCATCCCGACACGTGTCATGTCGTACATGAAAGACCTGGAATTTGAGGGTTATAAATACGGTATTCCATTGAAGACCCGTCACAACGAAGTAGCCCCCAATCAGTTTGAATTGGCTCCCATCTTCAACGAGACGAATCTGGCGGTCGATCAGAATCTGCTGATCATGTCGATCATGAAAAAAGTCGCCCGACGTCATGGTTTCCGCCTGCTGCTGCATGAAAAACCATTCGCCGGCATCAACGGATCAGGCAAACACAACAACTGGTCGCTCGGAACGGACACCGGCGTGGGATTGCTTACTCCCGGTAAAACACCTGCCGAAAACTTGCAGTTCATCACGTTCCTGGTCAACATCCTGGTGGCTGTGTACAAATACAATGCTTTATTGAAAGCCTCGATAATGACGGCACAGAACGCCCACCGACTGGGTGCGAACGAAGCGCCTCCCGCAATCGTTTCCGCATTCCTCGGCACCCAGGTTTCTGCGATCCTGGACAAACTGGAAAAAAGCTCTTCCGAAGAAGCCATCGTCCTCGACAGCAAGAAAAAACTCAGCCTCGGCATCTCACATATCCCCGAAGTATTGCTGGACAATACCGACCGGAACCGCACTTCACCGTTCGCTTTTACAGGCAACCGCTTCGAGTTCCGCGCCGTCGGCTCTTCCGCCAACTGCTCTTCCGGAATGACCGCCTTGAATGCTGCCGTCGCTGCACAATTGATAGAATTTAAAGATTCGGTGGACAAGAAGATCAATGCTGGCAGTTCTAAAGAAAAAGCCATCTTCGAAGTCATCAAGGAATACATCAAAATCTCGAAACCAATCCGTTTTGATGGAAATAATTACAGCGAAGAATGGAAAATTGAAGCGGAAAAACGTGGATTGGATTGCGAAACCAGCGTTCCGATAATCTACAATGCTTACACTACCAAAGAAAGCATCGCGCTGTTCCAGTCTACCGGCATCTTGAGCGAAAAGGAATTACATGCACGTAATGAAGTGAAATGGGAAACTTATACGAAAAAAATCCAGATCGAAGCCCGCGTTTTGGGCGACCTGGCAATCAATCACATCATCCCGATCGCTACACGCTACCAATCGCTTTTGCTGGATAACTTGTCGAAAATCAATGCCATCTATCCGAAAGAAAAAGCAGCTGAATTGGCGGCTTTGGATGCTTCGCTGGTAGAAGAAATCGCCAAGCATATCTCTACCATCAAAAAGAACGTCGATCAGATGATTGAGGCGCGCAAAGTGGCTAATAAAATCGAAGACGCGTACGAAAAAGCGCTGGCCTATCATGACGATGTGCTTCCGTATTTTGATACCATTCGTTATCATACCGATAAACTGGAATTGATCGTTGATGACGAAATATGGACGTTGCCAAAATACAGGGAACTTTTGTTTATCCGGTAATTTTTTATTAGAAAATAAATAAGAATTAATGCCGTCTTCATCGACGTGCATTAATTCTTATTTGTCTCTAATCAGTGATTATTATACTCCATGAAACAATCTAAACATTTATATAATAGCGAATTTGAACACGATGCCTGTGGCGTTGGCCTGCTGGTGGATATCAACGGGAATAAATCACACGACATCGTAGAAAAAGGGTTGCAAATATTGGAACACATGCTCCATCGCGGAGCCGAAAGCGCTGACAACAAGACCGGCGACGGCGCCGGAATTATGCTCCAAATACCTCATGAATTTATTTTACTTCAGGGAATTCCCGTTCCTGAAAAAGGAAAATACGGGACAGGACTCATCTTCCTTCCCCATGAAAACGAACAGGCGACATTATACCTGGATGTGCTGCGGAACATCATCGAACGCGACGGGCTAAAATTGCTCGCCGTCAGGGATGTACCTGTCAACAGCGAAATACTTGGCGAGATCTCCCGATTGAACGAGCCAACCATCAAACAGATATTTATCACAGGCGAAGAAAATCAAACCGTTTTAGAACGTAAATTATACATCATCCGAAAAAAAATGGAGAAAGTATTACTAAAATCTTCCGTCGAAAACAAACGGGATTTTTATATCGTAAGCCTTTCAACACAGCGGATCTTATATAAAGGAATGTTGACTTCCACCCAACTGAGGGGCTATTTCCTTGATTTGACCAATCCTTATTTCACCAGCGGACTCGCGTTAGTCCATTCCCGGTTTAGTACAAACACTTTCCCTTCGTGGGACCTGGCGCAACCGTTCCGTCTGCTGGGACATAACGGCGAAATCAATACGATTCGCGGAAATCGCTACTGGATGGAAGCGCGCGAAAGCATCCTCGACGCGGAAGCGCTCGGAAAAGAAGAGGGCATCTTCCCCGTGATTCAACCGGGAATGAGCGACAGCGCTTCACTCGACAATGTCCTGGAATACTTGGTGATGACAGGCAAATCGCTGCCTCACGCCTTGGCGATGCTCGTCCCCGAAAGCTGGAACGGCAAAAACCCAATATCCGAAGAATTGAAAGCATTTTATGAATACCACAGTATCTTGATGGAGCCTTGGGACGGACCCGCCACCTTGCTGTTTACCGACGGCCGCTATGCCGGAGGAATGCTTGACCGCAACGGACTGCGCCCGGCCAGATACCTCATCACCAAAAACAATATGATGGTCATCGCTTCGGAAGTCGGCGTGCTGGATTTCGACGCTTCCGAAATCAAAGAAAAAGGGAGATTGGAGCCGGGCAAAATGATCCTGGTCGATACACTGCAAGGAAAAATCCTTTACGACAAAGAATTAAAGGCGGAATTGGCAAGCGCTTTCCCTTATGGGGAATGGCTGGCAAAAAACAGAATCCTCCTCTCCAATGTCTCTTCCGGCAGAACTGTCAAATATCATGTGGAACAATACAACGAACACCTGAAGGCGTTCGGTTATACCAAAGAAGATATCGAACGCATCATTCTGCCGATGGCTATCGAAGGGAAAGAACCTACCGGATCTATGGGGAACGACGTCCCGCTGGCAGTGCTCTCCGAAAAGCCGCAACGTTTGTTTAACTATTTCCGGCAACTCTTTGCCCAGGTGACTAACCCGCCGATCGACCCCATCAGGGAAGAATCGGTGATGTCGCTCTCGTTATATATCGGACGACAGAATACAAACCTCCTGGAACCGTCGCCGGAACTCTGCAAAATGGTGCGATTGCAAACGCCCGTAATCAATAACCAAGAATTAGACTTGCTGCAACACCTCGAATACAAAGGATTTAAAACATTGGTGATCCCGATCGTTTTCGATGTTTCCGAGAAACATCCCCACAATTTGCTTTCCGATGCACTCGACAGCATTTGCCAACAATCGGAAAAAGCCGTAAACGAGGGCTATAACTATATCATTCTCAGCGATAAGGGGATCAATGCCAAGCAGGCCGCCATCCCTTCTTTGCTGGCGATATCCGCCGTTCATCATTATCTGATCGAGAAACGAAAACGGATGCAAATCGCCATCATCGTGGAAACAGCTGAGGCGCGCGAAGTAACGCATTTCGCCTTGCTCTTCGGATTCGGAGCTACAGCCGTAAACCCCTACATGGCTTTTGCCATCCTGGATGAGAAAGTAAAAAATCACGAAATTCAACTGGATTTCCATACAGCAGAAAAAAACTACCTCAAAGCCATCAATAAAGGTTTGTTGAAGATCCTCTCAAAAATGGGAATCTCCACGATGCGTAGCTACCGCGGCGCCCAGATTTTTGAGAGTATCGGCATCAGCCAGAAAGTCCTCGACCGCTATTTCAGAGGAATGACTTCCCGAATTGAAGGAATTGACCTGAACGACATCGCTACAGACATACTGAAAATGCATGCCGATGCGTTTTCGCAACACGAAACCTATCCCGATCTGTTGAAAAACGGTGGAATCTATACATATCGTCGCGACGGAGAATACCATGCCTGGAATCCGGAAACCATCTCCAAACTTCAGATTGCCACCCGACTGGGCGATTACTCCAAATTCAAGGAATATACGCAAATCGTCGACGAAAAGATGCAACCGGTATTCCTGCGCGACCTGCTGACATACAAGAAAAATCCGATCGACATCTCGGAAGTGGAACCCATTGAAGCGATCACCAAACGCTTTGTCACCGGAGCCATGTCTTTCGGCTCTATCAGCAAAGAAGCGCACGAAGCAATGGCCGCAGCGCTCAATACCCTGAACGGACGGAGCAATACCGGCGAAGGTGGCGAAGATCCTACTCGTTTCAAAATCAAAAAAGACGGGCTGAACCTCCGGAGCGCCATCAAACAGATTGCTTCGGGACGCTTTGGCGTCACCGCGGAATACCTGGTCAATGCCGATGAGTTGCAGATTAAAATTGCACAGGGAGCTAAACCGGGCGAAGGCGGACAGCTTCCGGGCTTCAAGGTGGATAAGATCATCGCCCAAACGCGACATTCTATCCCCGGCATTACGCTGATTTCCCCGCCTCCACATCACGACATCTATTCGATCGAAGACCTGGCGCAATTGATTTTCGACCTGAAGAATATCAACCCTTCGGCTGAAATCAGTGTCAAACTGGTTGCAGAAACCGGCGTCGGAACAATCGCTGCAGGTGTGGCTAAAGCTAAAGCCGACAGAATCTTGATCAGCGGCTCCGAAGGTGGTACCGGCGCCAGTCCGATCAGTTCCATCAAACATGCGGGAATCTCCGGCGAATTGGGACTGGCGGAAACCCAACAGACTTTGGTGCTCAATAACCTTCGGCGATTTGTGAAACTCCAAACAGACGGCCAACTCAAATCGGGAAAAGATATTATTGTCTCGGCACTGCTGGGAGCCGAAGAATTTGGATTCGCAACAAGCGCCCTCATCGTGCTGGGATGCGTGATGATGCGCAAATGCCACCTGAACACTTGCCCGGTGGGAATCGCTACGCAAGACGAACGACTGCGCGCACGTTTCAGGGGAAAACACGAATACCTCATCAATTACTTGACATTCCTGGCACAGGAAGTCCGTGAACACTTGGCACAAATGGGATTCAAAAGCATGGACGAAATCATCGGACGCGCCGACTTGCTCGAACGAAAAAAAACGGAGTTCTCGCAAAAAGCAAAAAAAATCAATCTTGCTAAATTGATCCATTTTCCAAAAACAACCAACGACATCCGGTGCACCAAACTTCAGGATCACAAGATTGATTCCGTCATGGACAGGGATCTGATCCGGAAAGCAAAACCGGCATTGGATAAATCGCTCCCTGTGGAAATGGAAACTGCCATCGCCAATACCGATCGCGCTATCGGCGCCATGCTTTCGGGCGAAGTGGCTAAACGTTTCGGCAATGCCGGACTTTCGGACGGTACGATTCTTGCCGGCTTCAAAGGCTCCGCAGGTCAAAGCTTCGGGGCGTTCCTCGCCGCCGGGATTACTTTCCGGCTCGAAGGCGAAGCAAACGATTACCTGGGGAAAGGTCTTTCCGGCGGACGAATCATCGTCGTCCCACCAAAAAACAGCACTTTTTCCCCCGAACAGAATATCATCGCCGGAAATACGCTGCTCTATGGCGCCACTTCCGGAGAAGTCTACATCAACGGTCGCGTCGGCGAACGCTTCTGTGTCAGAAACAGCGGAGCGACTGCGGTGGTGGAAGGATCGGGAGACCATTGTTGCGAGTATATGACCGGAGGACGGACAGTTGTGCTGGGACGAACCGGCAAAAATTTCGCAGCCGGAATGAGCGGCGGTCTGGCATACGTGCTGGATATGACAGGCGATTTCGATTATTTCTGCAATATGGAGATGATCGAACTCTCGCTGGTGGAAGACAAATCCGACAGTCGCGAATTGCACCAACTGATCAGCAACCATTTCCGCTATACGCAAAGTCCAATTGCGAAACGAATATTGGATAACTGGGACGAATATTTCAAACATTTCATTAAAATCACTCCGATCGAATACAAGAAAGTATTGCAGGAAGAAAAAATGGAAGCGATCAAACGCAAAATCGAACAGATGGAGTATGATTATTAGCTAATTCGCATATCTTTATGTATAAAACATTTTTAACTATAAATAGAAAAGAAGCCGGTTACCGCCCTGTCATGGAGCGTATTACCGATTTCGGAGAAGTGGAACAGACACTGAATAGCGAAGACCGGATGTTGCAGGCGTCCAGGTGCATGGATTGCGGTATACCGTTCTGTCACTGGTCATGCCCGTTGGGAAATATCATGCCCGAATGGCAGGATGCCCTGTCGAAAGGGAAATGGCAGCAAGCATACGAATTGTTGATTTCTACCAATAATTTTCCTGAATTTACCGGTCGCGTCTGTCCGGCATTGTGCGAAAAAGGATGCGTGCTGATGCTCAGCGAACAACAACCCGTCACCATCCGTGAAAACGAGGCGGCAGTCGCCGAACATGCTTTCCAGGAAGACTATATCATACCCCATCCCCCTGCCTCTCGGACAGGAAAGAAAGTGGCAATCATCGGCTCCGGACCGGCCGGATTGGCGGCAGCAGACATGCTGAACCGACAAGGACATACCGTCACCGTTTATGAAAAAGAAGAGGCGATCGGCGGATTGTTGCGCTTCGGCATCCCCGATTTCAAACTGAACAAAAATATCATCGACCGCCGTCTGTCAATATTGGAAAAAGAGGGCATCATCTTCGAGTGTAATGTCGAAGTGGGAAAAGAAGGAAGCATCAAACGCTTCTTCGAACGATTTGATGCCGTCTGTCTGGCCATTGGCGCCGGACAGCCGCGTGACCTGCCGGTAGAAGGGCGCGACCTGCAAGGCATCCATTTCGCGCTGGAATTATTACAGCAGCAAAACCGCGTCATCGCCGGAGGCAATATTGCTTTCTCACAACTTATCTCTGCCAAAAATAAACGGGTGCTGGTCATCGGCGGCGGAGATACCGGCTCCGATTGCGTCGGCACTTCCATCCGACATAAAGCAGCAAAGGTGACACAAATAGAAATCATGCCGAAACCGCCGGTAGGAACTAACCCCGATACCCCTTGGCCAACCTATCCGAATACCCTGAAAACCTCCAGCTCACACCTTGAGGGATGTGAACGCCGCTGGAATTTGGCTACCAAACGTTTTATCGGCGAGAAAGGAAAAGTGAAGGGCGTCGAAGTGGTTGAAGTAGAATGGATTAAAACTGAAGACGGAAAATTGTCGATGAAAGAAACCGGAAAATCCGAGATAATTAAAGCAGAATTAGTACTTTTGTGCATGGGTTTTTTACACCCCGTACACGAAGGGTTGCTTAACAACCTGGGGGTGAATTATGACTCTAGAGGTAATGTGGCTGCGATAAAACCAAATATGTCGTCCATCCCGAATGTTTTTGTCGCGGGAGACGTTACGACAGGTGCAAGCCTCGTTGTCAGAGCCATCGATTCGGGTCGAAAAGCCGCTGCAGAAATTAATAAATTCTTGAAGAGTTGAAAGTTAAGTGGTTAGTGGTTAGTAATTCCTAATTCCTAATTCACTTTCAACTATTAATTATATTAATATGTCGGATTATTTAAAGCATGAATGTGGAGTAGCCTTGATCAGGTTACTCAAACCAATTGAATTTTATGAAGAGAAATACGGAACTTGGATGTATGGTTTCAATAAACTTTATCTTTTATTGGAAAAACAACACAACCGCGGACAAGAAGGCGCAGGCATCGCTTGCGTCAGTCTGAAAGCCGCCCCGGGCACCGAATACATCGCTCGTGAAAGGGCAATTGGGAGTGGAGCCATTCAGGAAGTCTTCAAATCTGCACACGATGCCATCAACAAAACGCCCGTAGCAACTCCGTTCGAAAACGTCCCGTTCAGAGGCGAAGCCTACATCGGACATTTACGCTACAGTACTACCGGACGAAGAGGAATCTCTTACATCCATCCTTTCCTCCGAAGAAACAACTGGCGCTCCCGAAGCTTGCTGATTTGCGGCAATTTCAATCTGACCAATGTAGACGAGGTGTTTGAACAACTGGTACACCAGGGACAACATCCCCGGCTTTATTCCGACACCCTGATGATGCTTGAATTGATGGGAAACTACCTCGACCGCGAAGTGCAACACCTGTACGAATTGTATAAATTCAAGTTTTCCGACGGCGATTCGCTCAACCGTAAAATTGCCGAAAATATCGACTTGGCTCATGTGTTACGCCGTTCCTCTAAATCCTGGGACGGCGGTTATGTTATATGCGGGATTACCGGAAATACCGACATGTTTGCTTTCCGCGATCCCAATGGCATCAGGCCTGCATTTTATTATCACGACGACGAAATTGCCATCGTCGCTTCAGAACGGCCTGTAATTCAAACCGTAATGAATGTCGGGGTGGAAGATGTGTCAGAACTCCCTCCCGGACAGGCGTTTATCGTACGTCAAGACGGACAGATCTACCAGGAACAGATACAAGAACCCCGCAACCTGACGCCCTGCTCTTTTGAAAGGATCTACTTCTCAAGAGGTAGCGATACGGATATTTATCAAGAACGGAAGACACTCGGTCGCTCACTGATCAATCCGATATTGAAGGCAATCGACCACGACCTGGAAAATACCGTCTTTTCTTTTATTCCCAATACGGCGGAAGTGGCCTATTTCGGCATGATGGAAAGTTTTGAAAAATACCTTTCCGAACAAAAAAAGAATCTGATCAAATCGGCTGCAGACAACCTCTCGGAAGAAGAACTCGACCGCATCTTGTCAATGCACATCCGCCAAGAAAAAGTGGCCATCAAAGACATCAAACTGAGGACTTTCATCGCCGAAGGAGTGAGCCGCGACGATCTCGCCGCGCATGTCTACGACATTACTTACGGCTCTATCCGTCCGAAAACCGACAACCTGGTGGTGATAGACGACAGCATTGTCAGAGGCACTACCCTAAAACAAAGCATCATTAAAATCCTCGATCGACTCAAACCGAAAAAAATCGTCATCGTGTCTTCTTCTCCACAAGTGCGCTACCCCGACTGCTACGGAATCGACATGAATCGCATGGACGAATTTGTCGCTTTCCAAGCTGCCATACAGTTATTAAAAGAAAATAACTTACGAAAAGTAATCGATGAAACTTATCAAAAATGCAAAGCGCAAGTACACCTGCCGAAAGAGCAAGTGGTAAATCATGTGAAAGCCATTTATGAGCCATTCTCCCAAGAGACGCTCACCGCTAAGATCGCGGAAATATTGACACCCGAAGGCACCTCGTCGGAAGTATGCCTCGTATTTCAATCGCTGGAAGGATTGCATCAGGCTTGTCCCAATCACTGTGGCGACTGGTATTTTTCAGGCAATTACCCCACTCCCGGCGGAAATAAAGTCGTCAATTTGGCTTACATCAAATACTACGAAGAGAAAGAACAATAAATGCCGACACTCCTCCAATTCAATTAATTCCTTCTCCCCATAAAGATCCAGATGTAGTATGCCAGCGTGGCAAGTGAACCCAACGCGGCCACTACGTAGGTATATGCAGCAGATCGTAAAGCGCTTACTGCCTTGTCGTGTGTCCTGACATCGGTGATGCCCGCATTGCTTAACCATGCGATTGCCCGTCTACTCGCATTGATTTCGACCGGAAGCGTAATAAAACTGAACAAGGTGGTGAGAGCAAACAAAATGATTCCGAAAAGCAACAAGAAAGGGAAAACGTGCAGCAGGAGCATTCCGCCGAGCAACACCCACGAAAGAATGTTCGATGAAAAACTGACGACGGGCACCAGTGCCGACCGCATCTTGAGCGGAGCATAGGCAGCCGCATGTTGCACCGCATGTCCACATTCGTGCGCAGCAACCGCAGCGGCAGCAATACTGTTGCTTTCATACACGCCTTCGCTCAGGTTTACCGTCTTATTGGCCGGATTATAATGGTCTGTCAGACTTCCGGGCGTAGAAATGACCTGCACATCGTAAATACCGTTATCATGCAACATCTTTTCCGCTATTTCCCTACCCGTCATTCCGTTGGAAACAGGTATCTTAGAATAGTTTGCAAATTTCCGCTTCAGATTGGCCGAGACCAACCAACTCATCAATGCGATCCCAATAAATAATATCCAATACATAATGCTGTTTTTATATTTAAAATAAATCTCATCAAAAAGTTTGCCAAAGGGAATTTTATGGAAAAAAAGCATTACATTCGCAATCGAAATGTCCGACAATCCGGAAAACTGCCAATGTGACATAACAAGAATCGAATGACAGGATAAACGAAATGATGAAGAAATTGATCAATCTACTGTTGCGCCCGCTGATTCATTGGGCGTACCCGCAATTCAAGCGGCAAAAGGGATATACGTCATATTCCGCTGTATTTAAGCGTTATTTCTTTATGCAAAAGATTGTAGGAATTAACCGTCGAATCCCATGGCCGGTGCATTATACCAGCGTTGTCGGCGATTGGCGATTGATAGAAAAAGGCATCTGCTGCGACCCCGGCGATACGATGGGGACTTATATCCAGGCGGCCGGCGGGCTTAAATTCGGGAACAATGTGAATATCGGACCTTATGTCGTGATTGTCACCACCAACCATGACAAATACGATGACCGGAAACGGGGGTTCAAGCGGGGGATCGTGATCGGAAATAATGTCTGGATCGGGGCGCACTGCACCATCACGGCAGGCGTCGCCATCGGCGATAACGTCACGATTGGAGCCGGATGTGTCATTCGTCACGACATACCGTCGAACGTGGTTGTGGTGGGAAAAAGCGACTGCCTGGAATTGATTCCCAAGCGCGCATACGAATGGGACTGCACGCAAGATGAATTGATGTAGTTTTGCGTTTCTCAGCAGGTGATGTGGAGGGATCTCAATACTTCGCGAATTTTTTCATACGTCGTGATGCGCGTCGGAACGAGCGGCAAGCGAAGGTAATTGCCGATGTATCCCATCATGCTCAACATGCTTTTCACTCCGGCCGGGTTGCCATCCACAAAGAGCAATTCAAAAAGTTCTGTAAATCGGCGATGAATGATCAGCGCATTTTCATAATCACCGGCCAGCGCCAAGCGTACCATGCGTCCAAATTCTTTCGGGAAAGCATTGCCTATCACCGAAATCACCCCGACAGCGCCAAGCGACAAGAGCGGGAAAGTAATCCCGTCGTCGCCGGAAATCACAACAAACTCTTTCGGTTTATGTTTGATGATGTCATTGACTTGCACGATGTTGCCGGAGGCTTCTTTCACTCCGATCACATTTTTGAAACCTCGTGCAATTCGCAAGGTGGTCTCCGCAGTCATATTCACACCCGTGCGACCGGGCACGTTATAGAGCACCACAGGCAGTTCCGTGGCTTCAGAGACGGCTTTAAAATGTTGATATATCCCCTCCTGCGAAGGCTTATTGTAGTAAGGAACCACCGAAAGCACCGCATCAATGCCTTCAAGTTCCGGGCTTTTCAGTCTTTCCGTCACTGCACGGGTATTGTTACCGCCTACGCCGAGGATAATCGGAATCTTGCTCCGGACTTGGGTAACCACTTGCTTGATAATTGCAGACTGTTCCTGGGCAGTCAACGTTGCCGTTTCTGCCGTGGTCCCCAGCACAACAAGGAAATCGGCGCCATTCTGCAACTGATAATCAACCAGCCGAACCAATGCCTTGTAATCCACGCTGCCATCCTCATTGAAGGGAGTGATCAACGCCACTCCCATTCCTTTTAAACTGATTTGAGCCATCTGGTCAAAAACCTTTGCGTTTCAAATAAGCATCCGGTGTAGCATCTTTACCCCGAAAATCGCGGTATAATTTGGCCACATCGTCCGAATCTCCTTTTTCAAGGATGAATTTCCGGTAGTTTTCCGCTACTTTTCGGTTGAAGATATCTCCTGTTTCCGCGAATGCCTGATAGGCATCCGCATCGAGTACTGCCGCCCAGGTATACGCATAATATCCTGCGGAATAGCCCGGATCGCTGCCAAAGACATGATTGAAATACCAGCTGCTGTAACGCGGCTCTATCTCAGGGATAAGTCCCATCCGTTTCATCGAGGCTTTCTCAAACGAAACAGCCTCCCGTTGCACGGTATCAGTCAACGTATGCCAGTCCATATCCAATACGGTGGCAGCAATCAGTTCCATCGTGACAAACCCCTGATTAAATTTGCGTGCCGCTTGGATTTTGTGCACCAAATCGTCGGGTATCACCTCGCCGGTCTTGTAATGACGTGCATACAACCGCAGCATTTCGGGTTCCAACACCCAATTTTCCATCAGTTGTGAAGGCAGTTCCACGAAATCGGACGCCACATTTGTGCCTGAAGTAGAGCGGAATTTACATTGCGTCAGCAGCGCGTGTAAAGCATGGCCAAATTCGTGAAACATCGTTTCCGTTTCATCGATACTGAGCAACGCAGGGGTATCACCCACCGGACGCGTGAAGTTACATACATTCACCACAATGGGCGCCGAACGTTCGTCTCCTTTGAAATATTCTTCCTTGATATTGTCCATCCAGGCGCCACCGCGTTTCCCCGGACGCGGGAAATAGTCGAAATAGACGATCCCCAGCAGGGAATCATCGCTGTCCTTGACGGCATAGGTCAATACTTCGTCATTGTAGACCGGCAGATAGTCGATCTTTTCAAACTGCAATCCCCACAATTTTTCACAAAGCAGGAACAGTCCTTCTCTGGCATTTTCCAGGCTGAAATACGGACGCATCGCTTCTTCGTCCAGGTCGTACCGTTCTTTCCGCAGTTTTTCGGTATAATACCACCAATCCCAGGCTTCCAGCTTAAACGAATCCCCCGAACGGTCAATCACTTGCTGCAATTCCGCGGCTTCTTTCTTCACATTGGGAATGGTGGCCGTCACGATATTGTTTATCAGTGCGTTAGCTGCATCCGACGTCTTGGCCATGTTGTCGCTGATGATGAAATCCGCCCAGGTTTTATAGCCCATGATGCCTGCTTTCCGAGCTCGCAATGTAGCGATTTTTTCAAGTATCGCCTTATTATCCAGGCTGTCGTTGTTGTTGCCGCGATTGATATAGGCCTTGTACATCGTTTCGCGCAAATCCCTTTTGTCGGCAAACTGCATAAACGGAATCCAGCTCGGTTTGTCCAGCGTAAAGATCCATTTCCCATCTTGATCGGCTGCTTTCGCTTTCTCGGCAGCAGCATGGATACTCGATTCCGGCAAGCCCGACAAATCTTTTTCATCCGAGATCACCAATTGGAATTGCTTGTTTTCGGCAAGCAGGTTGTTCCCAAATTTTGTAGTAAGCGCGGTGATATCCTCATTGATTTTTTTCAACTGTTCTCTGGCTTCCGGAGCCAAGTTGATGCCGCCCCGTACGAAAGTCTTGTAATAGTTTTCGATCAATTTGTTTTCTTCTATTCCGAGACTCAGCGATTCGCGTTGTTCATAGACAGCTTTGACGCGGGCGAAGAGTTGGTCGTTCATGTAGATTTCGTCGCCATGTTTTGTCAGGATTGGGGCATATTTTTCCTCAATCGTCTGTATTTCATCATTCCCATCGGCTTGAGAGACATTGAAAAACACCCTTGCGACACGGGAAAGCAGTTGTCCCGACTCATCCAGTGCCAGAATCGTATTCTCAAAAGTCGGTTCCTGCGTATTGTTTGCAATCATGGCGATCTCTTCGTCATGTTCTTGCAGTCCTTTATCAAAAGCAGGTTCATAATGTTCCGTCTTAATCTTATCGAATGGAGGCGCTTCAAACGGCGTTGTCCATTCGGCAAAAAAAGGATTGTTACTTTCCTTGGGTGTTCCGGTTTGTTCTTTACAGGAAACAAACGCAATTCCTCCAATCATTACTAATACAATTAATTTGTTCATAAGTAGCTATTTATTTGTTATATTGTTTCACTTTCCGCTAAAGTTCACCGCATCAAATACGATCGAAGGGATCCTCCAGGAAGAAATCAGGAAGGGGTCGTTCCCTATTTCGATAATGTTCTTCCATAAAACCAATAAATTACCGGTAATGTTCATTTCGTTGACCGGTTTTACTGCTTTTCCGTTTTCAATCAGGAATCCTTCCACGCCGAATGAAAAATCGCCGGTGGTGCTGTTGCTGTTTCCGCCGTTAAAACCGGTCACCCAGATTCCTTTTTTGATCGTCTCCAATAGGCGGTCGAAATTTTTGTCTCCGAGCTTGCAAGTCAGAATCGAAGGACCTTGGATGGTCGGGGTCATGTTCATTTTCAACCCGCTATAGGTGTCGATATAATAGGTTTTCAGGACGCCTTTGTCGATGACGGTCATTCTTTTCGTAGCTACGCCTTCCCCGTCGAACCAACGCGATCCTTGTGCGCCAACGATATGCGGATCATCAATCAGGGTCAATTGATCGGAGACGATGCATTCGTTGAGTTTGTCCATCAGGAAAGAGTTTTTTTGCTGGATGGCATTGCCGTTCAACGCCGCAATGAGCGGAGACAACAGTTGTCGGCTCTGGGTATTGTCTACCAGCATCGGGAAGACGCCGGAAGCGATCTTTTCCTGTCCGAGTTTGCGTACGGTACGTTCGTATGCTGTCGTGCCGATGCCTGTCTTCCGTAATTTTTCCCAAAAGACGGCAGAATCGTACCAATACGACGAAGGCCGGGAGTCGTCCTGTCCTTTCATCGCCGTTTCAGCGCTCAAGCCGAAGGTTGTCGTATCCAATTCGCCTTCAAATCCATTGCTCGTTATCACAAACGAGCTGTTGACGCCATCGTTGTAAGAAGCCGAGACGGAGATCACGCGTTTATCCTTGCCGTACACTTCGGCTGTGGTGTTTTTTATCAGCGCCATCTTCTCGTCGACTGAAACGGTTTCATGTCCGGCATCGTAGGTGTTCAATCCTTTACCGTCACCGCGGTAATAACGTACGGGATCGGGCAATTGCCGAAATTCGTCTTTGGCCAAATAGCGTGTCGCCTCGATGCCGTTTGAGATAAAGCGTTCCAATTCCGTTTTGTCCAGGCGGTTGGTAGCGTAAGCCCCGAATTTGCCATCGACATAGAGGTGGATGCTCAGTCCGTTTTCGGACGACTGTTCCAATTTATCCAGTTGCGTATCTCGGTAATCAAACGAGTTATACGTTCCGGAATAGACGGAAACGCGCGCATCCGAACAACCCTGTTTCAGCGCGAATCGCATCGCCCACTCGGCCAATTCTTTATTTTTTTGCGAAATCATTCGTTTGTAATGTATTTGTTTGTCATTCACTCCCGTGCGGTTCAGTTTCCGCCGACCGTCAACTGTTTCACCAGCACCGTCGGCAATCCTTGTGAAACCGGCATGCTTTGTCCGTCTTTTCCGCACGTCCATGCTCCCTGATCAATTTTCAGGTTATTACCGACCATCGTCACGTCGGCCAAGGCTTTCGGGCCATTTCCGATGATATTGATGTCCTTGATCGGCCGTGTTTTCTTTCCGTTTTCGATGAGATACCCGCTTTTTACAAAAAAGGTGAAATCGCCTGCACCGATCTGCACCTGTCCGTTGGTGAAGTTGTCTACATAAATCCCTTTTTTGACAGCCGCGATAATTTCTTCTTCCGAATAGTTGCCGTTTTCCATAAAGGTGGAACGCATACGCGGTATCGGGACATAACGGAACGACTGTCGGCGCCCGTTGCCGGTAGGTGATACGCCATAATATTTAGCGCTGATCCGATCGTGGAGATAGGAATTGAGTACCCCGTCTTTGACGATGTAGGTTTTTTGTCCGGCAATGCCTTCATCGTCGAAATTGATCGCTCCGCGGTCGCCGTCGATCAGTCCGTCGTCGACCACATTGATATGTTCGTCACAGATTTTTTTCCCCAGTTTATCGGAAAAAATGGAGATTTGTTTGCGATTGAAATCCGCTTCAAACGCGTGCCCGATCGCTTCGTGCAGCAATATTCCGGAACCTCCGGCTCCCATCACCACTTGCATTTCTCCGCCTTTGGGCTTGATGGCATCAAACATCAGCGCCGTATTGTTTACCGCTTCCTGCGCCACCTGCTCCACCAGTTCACCGGTCAAGAAACGGATATCTTTCCTTGCCGCACGCGAAGCGTACGCATTTTCCGTCTTCCCGTCCTGCTGCATGATACACAAGCCCGCTAAAACGCCCATCGGCCGGTAATCACAGCAGAGCAATCCTTCGGAATTATAATATAAAATATAGGAAGTAGAATCGTTCATGGAGGCATTGACTTTGACGACACGCGCGTCCAGTTCGAAAATCCGGTCGTTGAGTTGCTGAAGGAAGGGGATCTTTTTCTGTATGGATTCGTCTTCCCACGATCGAACGATTGGATAATGGTTTGTAAACGCTTTCTGATCGATCGCTGCGGAAGGAACCACAGAAGTGGCGGAAGCAATACGCGAAGCGGTTCGCGCCGCTTTGATCATATCGTCCAACGACGTGCTCTCCACAAAAGCGTAACCGGTTTGATCGCCCGACACCACCCTGATTCCGACGCCGTAGTCGATATTGGAGCCCGCGCGGTTCACAGCGCCGTCCTGCAACGCCAAATAATTATTGAATGTATGTTCAAAATATAGATCCGCATAATCACCGCCCTTTTCCAAAGCCACGGCCATCACTTTGCGTAAATCGGATTCCGTAATTTCAAAATGATTCAATAGACAATATCTATCTTTCATAGATTATATTTATTTTTATCCATGCTAATTCGCTTATCCGCCGACACTAGCGCGTAAAAAGCGCCGCAAAGTTATAAGTATTTTTCCAATTGTTCAACCTAAATCCCGTAATTTAATCGAACGAAGGCTTGCAAAAGTCCGTGAACAGGGTTACATTTGTGTCATTTTTATTGCCCAAATGGATTTTACGCTGCTACAAACTGACTCGCAATCGAGCGCCAGGGCCGGACTGATTCAAACCGACCATGGCGAGATTGAAACGCCTATCTTCATGCCTGTCGGCACACAAGGTACGGTGAAAGCCGTCCATTTCACGGAATTGAAAGCAGACATCGGCGCGCAAATCATTTTAGGGAATACCTACCACCTGTATCTGCGCCCGGGCACGGAGATTTTGGAGCAGGCGGGAGGAATCCATAAATTCAATGGCTGGGACAGGCCGATACTGACCGACAGCGGCGGATTCCAGATCTTTTCATTGTCGGAAAACCGCAAGCTCAACCGCGATGGCGTCGTATTCCGATCCCACATCGATGGGTCGAAACACTTGTTTACGCCGGAAAAAGCCGTTGACATCCAACGAAGCATCGGCGCGGACATCATGATGGCGCTGGACGAATGTACGCCCGGCGATGCCACTTACGATTATGCAAAAAAATCGTTGGATTTGACGGAACATTGGCTGGATCGTTGCATGAAACGTTTCGACGAGACAACCGGGAAATACGGCTACCTCCAAAGCTTGTTCCCCATTGTACAGGGATGTGTATACAACGACCTGCGCATTCGGGCGGCGGAAAATGTGGCGAGCCGCGAGGCCGACGGGAATGCCATCGGCGGTTTGGCTGTCGGCGAACCGACGGAAAAAATGTATGAAATGATCGAACTGGTGAACGCAATCCTGCCGAAAACGAGACCCCGTTACCTGATGGGCGTTGGGACGCCTGCCAATATCCTGGAAGCCATCGAGCGCGGTGTGGACATGTTTGATTGCATCATGCCGACTCGAAACGGGCGTAACGGTCAGCTCTTTACGCGAAACGGAATCCTGAATATGCGGAATAAGCAATGGGAATCGGACTTCTCGCCGCTGGAAGAAAACGGCGCTTCGGCGGTCGATCGGTTGTATACGAAAGCCTATCTCCGTCATCTATTCATGACCAATGAAATCCTGGCGTTGCAAATCGCGTCCATTCACAACCTGGCATTTTATTTGCAACTGGTGAGGGACGCGCGGAACCATATCCTGAAAGGGGATTTTATGGCCTGGAAGAATTCAATAATTAAAGACATCCAAACGAAATTATGACAAGCAGATTCGGACTGAAAATCATTGACTGGTACATCATTAAAAAGTTTCTCGGAACGTATATATTTACCATCCTGCTGGTAATCGCTATTGCCGTGATGTTTGATTTCAATGAGAAAATCGACAAATTCATCAAGAACGCCGCGCCGACACACGCCATCATCTACGACTATTATTTCAATTTTATCCCGTATTTCATCAACCTGTTCAGTCCGCTTTTCATTTTCATTGCAGTCATCTTTTTCACTTCCAAAATCGCCGACAACTCCGAAATCATCGCGATTCTCTCCAGCGGCATCAGTTTCAACCGGCTCATGCGCCCGTATATGATCTCTGCCACAGTCATTTCGTTGATTACGCTGGGGCTCAACAGTTTCATTATCCCCAACGGCAATGTCAAACGAATTGAGTTCGAGAATAAATATGTGAAACCGAAAAAAACCGACTATGCGTCGAATATTCAACTGGAAATCGAGCCGGGGGTGATTATGTTTTTCGATCGTTTCGACAATTCGCTGAGCACCGGCTACCGAATCTCGCTGGAAAAATTTGACGGAAAAGAACTGGTTTCGAGGCTCACCGCACAAAGCATCCACTATGATTCCGCGTATCATTGGACGATCAACAATTATATGATTCGTAATTTCATCGGGCTGAAAGAAGAAATTTCGCTGGGGACAAAGCTCGATACCACCCTGGCGATCATCCCTTCCGACCTCCTTATTTCTGTGTACGACAACGAACAAATGACGACGCCGAAACTCCGCAGCTACATCGAACGGCAGAAGAAACGGGGCATCGGCAACATCCAGTCGTTCGAGATTGAATACCACAAACGCTTCTCGATGGCGTTCGCCGCTTTTGTGCTCACCATCATCGGGGTTTCCATTTCCGCTCGGAAAATGAAAGGAGGGATGGGGCTAAACATCGGACTGGGACTGCTATTGAGTTTTTCTTACATCTTGTTCATGCAGATTTCTTTCTCTTTTGCAGTATCGGGACAGGCGTCCGTATTCCTGGCGGTCTGGATACCGAATTTTCTGTATACCCTTATCGCTATTTGGCTTTACAGGTATGCTCCGAAATAACAATAACTGTTATATGGATGATTATTAATTAAATATGTGTAAATATGAAACGAATAACTTTGCTCTTATCTTGTCTGTTTGCAATTACGTTCATGCAGGCAAAAAATCCCATCTTCAAGTTCAATAACAACGGGAAATTTAAAATCATGCAACTGACGGATACGCATATCGTATGGGGCAGTCCCAATTCATTGGAGACGGTGGAGTTGCTTAACCAGGTGCTCGACGTAGAAAAACCGGATTTGGTGATCTTTACAGGTGATGTCGTTACCGGCAAACCTTATCGCGAAGGGCTCGAAATGGTGATAGAGCCCGTGTTGAGCCGTAAAATTCCGTGGGCGCTTGTTTACGGAAATCACGATTTTGAGCAGGACCTTACCTATGAACAACTGGGGGAACTCATCTCCAAATATCCGTATTTTGCAGGCAACTTGAAGAAACAGAAAAATGTTTCCGGCTACGGCAATTATGTGATTGAAGTGAAATCCCAAAACGGCGCTGCCACCGCTGCACTGCTCTATTGCATGGATTCCAACAATTACAGCACCCTTCGACCGGTTGTGGAAGGATACGGATGGTTTGCTTTCGACCAGATAGCCTGGTATCGCCGCACCAGCGAAAAGTATACAAAAAAGAACGGCGGCAAACCGTTGCCGGCGCTGGCCTTCTTCCATATTCCACTCTTGGAATACCGTGCGTTTGAATCGTGTAACGGCATCAAAGCAGGCGAAAAAAGGGAAAAAGAATGTGCTCCCGAAGTCAATTCGGGCATGTTCCTGTCAATGCTGGAAAAAGGTGATGTCATGGGTACGTTTGTCGGCCATGACCATATCAACGACTACATTTTCGACTACTACGGCATTGCGCTGGCTTATGGCCGCTTTTCGGGCAGCAAAAATACCTATACGGAACTCAAAAACGGCTGCCGCTTGATCGAATTGTCAGAAAACGAGCGCACTTTCAGAACATGGCTACGGCTTAACGGCGAAACGACGATGCTGGAGGTCACCTACCCCCAGGATTTTATTGTTACACCCGAAAATAAACAAGAATAACTCCGTCTCTGCGTAACGAACAATATTCCATTGTAACGAGCATGATTTTCAAACCTCCAAGTTGATGACAATAATGACGACATGCGAGTTCCAAACGACCTTTAAAAAACAAATCATTGACGCATGAAAATGAACAATACTACAAGATTCTGTGTGTCAAAACATTGCAGTGATTTTTAAAAAATATTTGCAGATTTAATGGAAAATATGAAAATTAATTTATATATTTAGGCCATATTTGTTAACGGTGACTGGTTATGAAACGAGCATCATTGTCAAACATCCAAGCTGATGACAATAATGACATGCGCGTTCCAAACGACCTTTTAAATGAATACTGACGTATGAAAAATATTTTTAAAAAGATGAGAGAATTTGAACGCATCATCGAAACGTATCAAAACTCACTTTTTTCCTCTGCTTTCTTCAGGTTAGGCTCCTTTGAGACTGCACAGGTTATTGTGCAGGAGGTTTTGCTGAATTTTTATGAAACGATGAGCGGTGTTTCGATGATAGATAATATCTATGTCTATTTGATAAAATCTATTAATGACTCCTGCGCCGATTATAAAAAGCAGTCGCTGAAAATACCAATTGCTGATTTATATGATCCTGCGAACAAATTACCGGACGCAGAAAAAACATCCTGTCTTTCCGAATATAACAGAATTGAGGAAATTTTGCGATCTTTGCCAGAAGTACAAGCCGAAGTTTTGCGATTGAAATTCGTTGATAATCTGAATTTTGACGAAATTTCGCAGGTGCTTGCCGAAAGCTTGAGCACCGTCAAATCTCGTTACAGATATGCGAACATCAAATTAATAAGAAAAAACTTTCAATCTAGTAGATTATGAATGTGCTAACTCCAAGAATAAAACCGACCCCGCCCGAATCGCTTAAAGTGAATGTGTTAAGTCAAATTCGCAAAAGATTAATTCTGAAGTCGATAAAATATGCGGCTGTGGCAGCATTATTGGGGCTTCCATTCGTAATTCAACTTGAAATAGACCATTACACAAGGGTGAAAGCATTGAATTTATTCATCGAATCCAGCGAAAAGACAAAAGGGGTTAAGACTATGGTAATGAAGTACATGTTGCGTACGCGAGATGAAGGCAATTTTGAGGAGATTATTTTGAAAAACGATTTTGTCGAAAATACGCTCACAAAGTCGTTTGAGACTCAGCAGTGGCGTATTGAGCAGCCAACGAAAGCGGTGTTGTATGACGGGCAAAACACTTTTTTATGGTATAAGCGCAGTGATAAAGTGCATAAAGGCGAAGGGGCATACAATGTTTTAGGAGAATTGCTCTTTTTGCTCGAACCGGAATGTTTGCGCAATAATGCGCATAAACTGCTAAAAGCGCGCGGAACAAAAGTAAATTTGAAGGAGAGTAATGATCACATTACGCTCACAATTGCTTCCAAGGCGCGAGACCGCTTTCCCAAAAATTATTATTATGGGGACATTAGTATTTACGCTGCTGATAATAAGCAAATTATCACTTTTGATAAAGCCACAAAACTTTTACATTCTATTGAAATATACATCTTTAGGAAAGACAAATACATCAACATTCTGAACACCACAGATATTCAATATAACGTGCCGGTTGATTCCGAACAAATCACATATTTGCCTGAAAATCATACGCTAAAAGAGTTGTACAAACCTTTGGATAACCCCGAATTAATAGATATCAGCGCCAGAGATGCCGTCGTAAAAATCCTTGAGGCGCTGCATAAAAACGACATAACTCCCATCAAAGATGCTTTTGTCTATTACGAAGAAGTGCTCCGTATATTTTGTCCGGAATATTTCGGTCTGGAAGTTTTAGAAATTGGAAAAGCATATAAATCAAAAGATTACTTCGGGGAGTTAGTTCCTGTGAAATTGAAACTGACGAACGGCGAAATCAAAGAAACCAATCTGGCCTTGCGTAATGACAACAAAAGAAAGGTGTGGATTTTGGCAGGAGGAATATAAAATACCTTCAAAGTAGCATGAACCACGAAATTTCTACTGCATTTTTCAACTTTCCTTCATAGGTCAATACATTTTATTTCCTGACTTCGCCACTGGGACACCCTAAAAAAACATTCCAAAAATTTTCATTGAACAGGGCTGTGATACTGCGGTGTTTTGCAGTCATCAGCATCGTCTTTGTCATTGTTTCATTGCTGACAGGCAGGCGAATTTTCATTGTTGTAATCGTTTTTGCAATGTCCAATACCTTATCCACACTCATATTTATGCCTCTCAGCCAGTTTTGTTTGGAATACGGTAATTGACTAAATAAAACAACAACACCCAACTTTACATTCTTGGGTGTAAAATTGGGTGTTGATTTTGCAACTTGCTGATAATCAGTCTTGTTTGCGGTATGGACGGGACTCGAACCCGCGACCCCCTGCGTGACAGGCAGGTATTCTAACCAGCTGAACTACCACACCAGTGCTTGATTTAGCTATTGCTTTTTCAAAAAGTGCTACAAAGGTACAATCTATTTTTGATTCTACAAGAATTTTGGAATATTTTTTCTCAAACGGATTTGGCGCATTCACTTTTCTTTTTTGTTTGAAGTGAGCTGAGCACGTGATTTGCTTTGAGTTACGACCCAGACGCCCAGAAAAATAAGCAGCGTCGCAAGTGACTTGCGCCAACCGAAAGTATCCATCCCTACTGCTACCGACACCAACGAAGACACGACCGGTTGTACATAATTATACATACTGACAATGGTTGGGCGCAGGTATTTTTGTCCTACGGGAACAAGGAAATAGCACAGGAACGTCGCCAACAGCACAACATAGAGTATTTCCAGCCAGATGTGGAGGGGCACTTCGGCATATTTGATTGCAACCACGCTATGCCAGCAAAACGGGAGACAGCATACGGTTGCGTATAAAAACATCCACTTCATCAGTGTGACAGGCCGATATCTCATTATCAACGGCTTGAACGCTGTGAGGTAAATCACAAACGAGAGCGTACTGCCCAATATCAAGCAATTGCCTTCGAGACTGGCATTTTCGCGGCCATGAAGATTGTTGCTGAAAATGAGCAATAAAGCGCCAACGACACCGATAAAAACCCCAGCCGACTTCATCCATGTGACCGGTTCTTTGAGGAAGAAAGCAGCCAGAATCATTGTCATGATAGGCCCGATGGTATTGATGATGGCGGCATCCACGGGAGAAGTCCTGGCGAGTCCGAAACTGAACATCAGTTGGTTGAAGAAGATGCCTGTCATCGCTGCTAAAAATAGAAGAATGTTGTCACGTCGCGTCACTTTCTCTTTCGGGAGGAAGCATGAAGAAATCCAAAAAAAGACCATGCTTCCGGCAAAACGGAGGAAGGCGATATCGATGGAGGAGAGGTGCCCGTCGCTCAAGACAGACTTCATTATTGGGATGTTCAGCCCAAAAATGATGTATGCCACTATCAGGGCGCTGTGTCCGGCGGGGTGTTTGTCAGTCATCACAATCGCTCATTCCTGGAGGCGTCCAGCCGCAGGAAGATAAATAAAAGAATGGAGAATGAAAGGAAAGAAGAGCCGCCGTAGCTGAAAAAACAGAGCGGAATACCGATCACAGGAGTGATGCCGATGACCATTCCGATGTTGACTACCACGTGAAAGAAGATGATGGAGGCTACGCTGTATCCATAAACGCGGTTGAATGTGGATCGCTGTCGCTCGGCCAAGTAAATGAGCCGTAGAATCAGCGCCAGGTATAACAGCAGGACAAAGGTGGTGCCGACAAACCCGTCTTCTTCGCCAATCGTGCAAAAGATGAAATCAGTATCCTGTTCCGGGACGTAATTCATTTTTGTCTGAGTCCCGTTCAGGTAACCTTTCCCCCACAATCCCCCCGAGCCGATCGCAATCTTGGATTGATTGACATTGTAGTTTGCACCGGTCGGATCGTCTTTCATGCCTAAAGCCACCTGCAGCCGCACCTGCTGATGGGGTTTCAACACATCGTCGAAAACATAATCGACCGAATAGAGGAAAGATATAGAAAACAGGATGAACAGGACAACAAACAGGTAGTCTCTCATCCAGAATTTATAAGCGAGCCACAACAAATAAATGCTAAGCAGCGCGAGTGTCGTCAATAAAACGATGGTCAGATCGTATACATATAATAGGTAGACGGCTGTTGAAATAACGGCAACGATCAACATTCCGAATAAAATATTCCGGATGACCTGCTTATTTTTTTTACTGAAAATATATCCGATGGCAATCAGCAGAATCAACACCAAGACGATCAATTGCCCCACAACAGTCTTGTCAAAAAAGACTTCGGCGTATTTCATGCTGAGAATAAAGAATACCGTCATGCAGATGCCGATCAATATGATCATGCCGGGCATCCCTTCGCGGTACAATACGAGGAAGAATACGAGAAAAACCAGCGCTGAACCGGCTTCCCATTGCAATAATATCAAGCCAATCGGTAAGCAGATCAATCCCAAAGCGATCAGAAAATTCTTGGGATTCATCAGGTTGAATTTAAACTGATTCAAAAATTTCGCTAATGCTAAGGCGGTTGCGAATTTGGAAAACTCGGCAGGCTGTATGTAGATGTTCCCAATCACCAGCCACGAGCGCGATCCTTTGATGTCGGGTGCCAGGAAAATGGTGACGATCAACAGCAGGATTATGAAAGCGTAAATCCAGTAAGCGAAGATGGAATACCAGTCGTCGTCGATGATCAGGATGCTGCATCCGACGATCAATGAAATGAAAATCCACAACAATTGATTTCCCGACCGACCTGATAGCGTCATCATTCCGGTATGATCGAAGTCGCTGCTGGCGCTATATATCGCTAACCAGCCGATAAAAAACAGCACAAAAAACAAGATCACTGTCCACCAGTCGAGCGATGTCCAGACATTGATTTTCCTATAGGGCATTGTTGAGTATTATTGCGTTTTTCATTTCTTGTTCTAAATACAAACTGGATTCGGGGATCGAGCCGCGCAAGTATTTTTCGAGCATCAACCGTCCGATCGGGACGGCAATTTTGCTTCCGAACCCTGCATTTTCCACATAAACGACAATTGCTACTTTCGGATTGTCTTTGGGGGCGAATCCCATGAAAACTGAATGGTCCTTTATTTTTGCATTTTGCACTGTGCCGGTCTTCCCGCAGACCTCGATGTCCGGCAGATTCGCCTGCCAGCAGGTGCCGGAGGTGACAGCAAGGCGCATGCCTTCAATCACCGACTCGTAATGCTCCTTTTGGATTCCCGTCTCTCTTCGTTTGGAGTAGACCGGATCCAAGGCGTCATCTTGAATGGCTTTCACTACATGTGGGGTATAGAAATACCCCCGATTGGCTACCGTTGCCGCCAGGTTGCTGATCTGCAAAGGAGTAGTCGTCACTTCGCCTTGTCCGATCGCATTTGAAATCAGCGTAAACGGATTCCAGCGGTTGTTGTAGAGTTTGTTGTAAAATTTGCTGTCGGGAATCAAACCGCTGGCTTCTCCGGGCAGATCGATTCCCAATTTCACACCGAATCCCTGAGCCTCCATCCGCTCTTTCCAGGTATCCATCGCTGTCTTGATAGTCCCGTATTTTTTGTTGTCCAGCATATTTTTCAATCCCCAACAGAAATAGGCGTTGCACGAAGTGCCGATAGCGTGAAGCAGATTGAGCGGTGAGCCGTGGGCATGGCATCTGGGTTTACCGCCTCCGGGTGGAAATCCATTGTAGCAGGTATACATGGTGCTTGCCGTGATGATGTTTTCTTCGAGAAACACCAGACCCTGCGCTACCTTGAAGGTAGATCCGGGTGGATACTGTCCGCTCAAAGCTCTGTTTATTAAAGGCCTATATGGATCTTCCTGCAGCTCCAGGAAGTTGGCGCCGAATTGGCGTCCCACAAACAGCGAAGGATCGTAGGTGGGACTAGCCGCCATGCACAGCACTTCTCCGGTCGAAGGCTCAATCATGACGATGGATCCCAGTTTGTTCTGCAACAATTCTTCCCCGTATTTCTGCAATTCGATATCAATGGACAGCGTCAGATTTTTTCCAGGAATGGGATCTGTGTCGTGGATGCCGTTTTCATATTTTCCTTTGATGCGGCCGTGGGCGTCGCGCAACAAGATTTCAATCCCTTTTTCGCCGCGCAGGTAGGTCTCGTACGACCGCTCAACGCCGGTTTTCCCAATATAATCGTTCTGTGCATAATATTTGTCTTCGGCGAGGTTGTTCTTGTTGACATTGGCGATGTATCCCAAAATATGCGCTGCATTCGAATAGGTGTATTCCCTGATGGTACGATTCTGAATATAGAATCCGGGGAATTTGTATAATGATTCCTGCAGAATGCCGTATTCTTTATTTCCGAGTTGGGTCAATACAAATTGAGGAAGATATGGAGAATATCCGGGATTGATGCTCCGGTTTTTGATGTCTTCTATCCGTTTACGGAATTGAAGTTCCGTGATGTTGAGTATGTTGCAGAAAGTCAATGTGTCGAACGGTTCCACTTCTTTCATCACTACCATCAGGTCGTAGGCAGGTTGATTATATACCAGCAGGTTGTTGTTGCGGTCGTAGAGTATCCCGCGCGAAGGATAACGCACTTTCTTGAAAAACACATTGTTTTCCGCCCATTTCTTGTAGTTGTTGTCGACAATTTGCAATGAAAACAACTGGATGAGATATATCAGAAAGATGAGGCAGATTCCGATAATAATCCAGTTTCTTCGCTTTTCGGTATTCAGAAGGTTGGGACTCACTCTTTTTGAAAATTAAAATTGAAACGTTCGAAAACGATTACCAAAATGAATGTCAGTACAAAGCTGCTCAAAAACCGGATTAAGAGGATGACCGGATCAAAAAGCGAGAAAGTTTCTACCAGGAAGAAAACAAACTCATGAATCAGCAAGATGAATCCGATATAGCGTTGGAAAAAAGTGGATCCCAATGTCTGTACGGAGGGTGTATATTTTTGCGGCAGGTCTTTTGGTGTAAACAACTGCAGTGAATAATACCGTGAAAATCCTGCGATGGTGGAAGCCAAGGCATTGATACCCATCGTATAACCAAACAGGTCGATAAAAAAACCCAGCAGAAACGACAACAACAATACCACGTTGCGATTCATGTTGGAAGGTAATTTTGCGATAAAATAAATATAGGGCAGGGGAGTCGCAAAATTGAACAAGTGGATTCGACTAAAAAACCATACCTGCAAGAGTATTAACAGGATAAAAAACAGGATTTGATGATACCATTTACTCGACATTTGTTTCAAATGTATTTTCTAATTCTTGGACTTCTTCCTTATTATTCATTTTAACGATAAAGACTTCTTTGAGTGTAATAAAATTAGTGAATAACTTTACTTTCACGGAATTGAAGTTGTCGTTGGTTTGTTTTTCGGAACTTGTAATCACACCTACCGGAACGCCTTCGGGGAATACGGTCGAGTAACCGCTCGTGACCACCGTGTCGCCGATATGAAATACCACATGGCGAGGCAGTTCTTCCAGATAAGCGTAGCGCGGATCGCGCTCTTTCCAGATTAACGGACCGAAACTGTTGTCGCCTACCACCTTGCAACTCGGTCGAAACTTGGGATTGAGCAATGAAATCACGACTGAGAAATTCGGCGAAGTATGGATCACCCTTCCCACAATGCCTTCCAGCGAGAATACGCCCATATCGTTTTCCACGCCCTGGTTGCTTCCCTTGTCCAGCATAATCAGGTTTTCGACTCCCGAAACATTGTTGTTTATCACGCGCGCAGCAATAAATTCGTATTTTTCAAACCGAGCGGAATCATCGATGAATGTCGGTGTTTTCATCGTGACGGACAATTCGGCCAATTGTTGCTGAAGCTTTTGTATCAGCGATTCCTGTTCGGTGATTTGCCGGATGAGTTTCTGATTGGTTTCGCGCAATCCCAGATAGGAATTGACATAGCTCGATACGAGATGACCTTTCCCGATGATTTCAGTCTTGAAAGCGAGGTATTTGCTTCGTTGAAATTCATTGTTATTGATAATCAAGAAAGAGGAAATAAAGACCAGCAAGAAGAAAAATAACCAATGAATATTTTTGAATATGAAATTTATTAAATCACGCATGAAACAGAGCTATCGGAATAAGTCGGTTTGATGATTTGTTATCGAATCATCGGATCAGGAAATTATATCTATCAATATTTTTCAATGCAATTCCGGTGCCAATGGCCACTGCATGTAGCGGGTCTTCGGCGATATGGAACGGGATGTTGATTTTTTCCGTCAATCGTTGATCGAGTCCTTTAAGCAACGCGCCACCGCCTGCCAGGTAGATTCCGTTACGGACAATATCGGCGTACAATTCAGGCGGCGTTTGTTCCAATGCGCTCAATATCGCTGTTTCGATTTTGGAGACGGACTTATCGAGGCAATGGGCGATTTCCTGGTAAGAAACGGGAATTTCCATCGGGAGTGCAGTCATGCGGTTAGGACCGTAGACGACGTAGTCTTCAGGAGGATTCGCCAGGTTCACCATGGCCGATCCCACATTGATCTTGATCAATTCGGCCGTACGTTCTCCCACTTTCATATTGTGTTGTCTGCCCATATATTCCAGGATGTCGGCTGTCAGGTCGTCGCCTGCGATTCGTATGGATTTGTTGGAGACGATGCCGCCCAGCGAAATGACGGCGATTTCTGTGGTGCCCCCCCCGATATCTACAATCATGTTTCCTTCGGGTGCTTCCACATCCAGCCCGATGCCAATGGCCGCTGCCATAGGCTCATAGATCATGTACACATCCCGTCCTCCCGCGTGTTCGGCAGAATCGCGCACCGCCCGCAGTTCTACTTCGGTGCTTCCCGACGGTATACAGATAACGATTCTCAAAGAAGGCGAAAACAAACGATTACCACTGTTGGTCATTTTTATCATCCCCCGGATCATTTGTTCGGCAGCATAGAAATCCGCAATCACGCCGTCGTGCAACGGACGGATAGTCTTGATGTTTTCATGCGCTTTCCCATGCATCTGCTGCGCTTTTTCTCCGATGGCGAGCAACTTGTCGGTACGGCGGTCTAAAGCTACAATCGAAGGTTCGTCCACAACGATCTTGCCGTTACAGATAATAATTGTATTCGCCGTTCCGAGGTCTATCGCAATTTCTTGTGTAAAAGAAAAAAATCCCATATTTCTTTATCAAATATTAAAAAGTAAAAATTCAATGTTTAAAATGGCGGATGCCTGTCATCACCATCGATACATGGTGATTGTTGCAATAATCTACCGAGTCTTTGTCCCGGATAGAGCCGCCCGGCTGTATGACGGAAGTGATTCCGGCATTGTTTGCTATCTCGATGCAGTCGGAGAAAGGGAAAAAAGCATCGGAAGCCATCACGGCGCCGTTCAAATCAAAACCGAAAGCTTTTGCTTTTTCTATCGCTTGCTTCAAAGCATCGACACGCGAAGTCTGTCCCATGCCGCCGGCGCACAATTGTTTGTTCTTTACCAAAACAATGGCGTTCGACCGTGTATGTTTTACCAACTTGTTTGCAAACAGCAGATCGGCTGTCTCGGCGGGAGTCGGAACGGTCTGTGTGACCACTTCCAGGTCGGAACAGGTCTGAATACTTAAATCTCTTTCCTGCGACAAAACGCCGTTGAGCAACGAACGGAATTGGAGCGTTCCGGGTTTGGCATCCTTTTGCACCAAAATAATCCGGTTCTTTTTTTGCATCAACACCGCAAGCGCCTCCGCATCGTAACCCGGCGCGATGATAATCTCAAAGAAAATTTTGGTGATTTCTTCCGCCGTAACCCTGTCTATCACGGCATTGGCAATCAGCACACCCCCGAAAGCGGAAACCGGATCGCCAGCCAGCGCATCCTGCCATGCCTGTAACAATGTGGGGCGCGACGCCATCCCGCAAGCATTGTTGTGTTTGAGTATCGCAAACGAAGTCTCATCAAATTCAGAAATCAGATTGACGGCGGCGTCAATGTCCAGCAGGTTGTTATACGAAATCTCTTTTCCATGCAGTTGAGTAAACAACGCTTCGAAATCTCCGTAGAAGACGCCTTTTTGATGCGGATTTTCTCCGTAGCGAAGCGCTTTCCGATCATCGACGGCACAACGGAAAGCCGAACCGTCATTGTTGTCGAAATAGTTGAAAATGGCCGTATCGTAGCCGGAAGAAACGGCAAACGCTTCTTTTGCAAATTGCCTGCGTTCTTCCAGTGTGCTTTGCGCTCCGTGGTTGCACAACAGTTCGTAGAATGTTGCATACTGATTTTTACCGGCCACTATCAAAACGTCTTGATAATTTTTTGCGGCAGCGCGAATCAGAGAGATGCCTCCGATATCTATTTTTTCGATGACCGCATGTTCGTCGGCGTCGGCTGCCACTGTTTCTTTGAATGGGTAAAGATCCACAATGACCAGATCTATTTCAGGGATTTCGTATTCGGCTGTTTGTTGGATATCCGTTTCAAGATTCCGCCTGGAGAGTATCCCGCCGAAAATTTTCGGATGCAATGTTTTGACACGGCCTCCCAAAATGGAAGGATAACCCGTCAGGTCTTCCACCAACCGGCACTCCAACCCCAGCGATTTGATAAAATCATGAGTTCCTCCTGTAGAGATAAATGTTACGCCCTCATGGTTCAGTTTACTCAAAATTTCATTTAAACCTTCTTTGTGATAGACTGAAACAAGAGCGGTTTGAATACGTTTTTTTACAGACATAGATCCTTAATTCAGTTAAGTGTACAAAGTTAAGCAATTTGTTTTTTAAAACTTCGAGAAATCACAATAAAATAATGATAAATATTGAAATAATTTTATTATTTGATGTTTCGCAGGATGTGACCCATACGTTCTTTCTTCGTTTGCATGTAGTGTCGATTGAATGGATTCGGCATGATTTCGATCGGGATATTTTCTACAATACTCAACCCATAGCCCTCTAATGCAGCCCGTTTGACGGGATTATTCGTGATCAGACGGATTCGTGAAATGCCGATTTCCCGCAGAATCTGTGCGCCGACGCCGTATTCTCGTTCGTCTGGATCGTAACCGAGGTGCAGATTGGCGTCCACCGTATCCAGTCCCTGTTCTTGGAGTTTGTAAGCGCGCATTTTGTCCATCAGGCCAATCCCGCGTCCTTCCTGGTTGAGGTAGATGATCACTCCTTTCCCTTCCTTTTCGACCATCTGCATGGAGAGATGCAGTTGCTCGCCACATTCACAACGCATCGAACCGAAAATGTCGCCGGTAGCGCACGAAGAGTGCATACGCACCATCACCGGTTCATTGGGTCTCCATTCGCCTTTGATGAGTGCGATATGCTCCAGTCCGTTGGATTTTTGTCGGAACGGAATCAAACGAAAATGGCCGTATTGGGTAGGCATGTCGACCATTTCTCCTTTTTCCACCAGCGATTCCGACTGCAGACGGTAAGTGATCAGGTCTCTGATACAGATTATTTTGATGCCGTATTCTTCCGAAATTTTCATCAGTTCCGGCAAACGCGCCATGGTGCCGTCGGGATTGATGATCTCAATCAGTGCGCCGGCCGGATACAGTCCTGCCAATCGTGCCATATCGACTGTCGCTTCGGTATGTCCTGTGCGACGCAAAACGCCACGCGAACGCGCCCTGAGCGGACTGATGTGTCCCGGTCGCGCAAGGTCTGTCACCTGCGTGTTGGGGTCGGCCAATGCCTTGATGGTTTCTGCGCGATCGTACATGGAAACTCCGGTGGTACAGCCGCCGCCAATCTTATCAACAGTCACGGTAAAGGGCGTTTCGTAGATCGAGGTATTCCTGGAAACCTGCATCTCCAATTCTAATTCCTGACAACGTTCTTCCGTAATCGGGGCGCACAATAAGCCACGCCCTTTCGACAACATGAAATTGACTTTTTCCGGGGTAATCTTTTCTGCGGCGACAATAAAATCGCCTTCATTCTCCCGATCTTCATCGTCTACGACAATCAGGAATTTCCCTTCCCGAAAGTCCTCGATTGCTTCTTCTATCGTATTTAATTTGAACATAATTGTTAATAAACTTAATTTGCCGTTGGTTTCAACATGCCGAGTCGTTTTAATTCATTCATCAACTCATTGTTTACTTTACAAACGGTTTTTATATCGTTTCGAATATTTTTACGGCTGTAGAGTTGGATGGCATAGAGCGCGAGGCCGACAGGGAACACAATCAGGCAAGTCCAACGGATGTAACGGTTGTTCAGGAAATCGAAAGAAGTCTGTTTGATGATCGGGTAGTCCATCAATTTTCCCAAAATGAGATTTTCCGTCGAATTTCGCAAGTCATCAATGAGCGATTCTTCCTTGTCGATGATGGCTTGCAAAGGCTTGTCGCCGTAAATGGTCTGACGGAAAGAAAGATAGTGGGGTATTTTCCCGGATTGATCCAGATAGCGGGCACATGCCTCATTCAGCGCCGTCATTTGTTCCATCGCTTCTTCGTAGTGGGGAGGCGACATGATCACTTCCCGCCGTTGGTAATTGCGGACTTCGCGTTTACCGGTAAACCGTTGAAGGAAATCTTTCCAAGCGTCGGAATTGAGCATGACCGAATCGTTGACGGCTTTGTAAGTCAGGAAACTGCCCAATGCGGACAGCACAAACGTGCTTAACCATACGCCTTGCCACACCGACCACACGCCTTGCCTGGCCATCTTTAGCCCGAAAATGTCGATGGTATAATAAAAAAGGAAAAGAAACACCGACAGCACCGCGGGCATGCCCAATCCGCCTTTCCGTATGATGGCACCCAGGGGGGCGCCAATGAAAAAGAAAATCAGACAGGCCAGCGCCAGCGAGAAGCGTTTCTGTATTTCGATGTTGTGGCCGCGGATTTTCAATAGCCGTTCCGACTGTTGAAAGACCTCAAAAACATAGTCGTTTTTCATCGATTCAACGCGGCTTTTGGCTTGTTCAATCATTTCTTTTTGTACGGTAGGCTCCTTATCCGCAAAATAGTCATCCCAATTTCCGATGACTGTGGTGTCCTGATCGGGTTTCGGCGGCGTCTCTTTCACGGAAGATTGCTTGAAAGTGTTCCCGTAAACTTTGTTGACGAACGTCCCTTCGGTGGCGAGGCAAACACTGTCGGCATAAGCCTGGGCGGAATCGACGAACTGGATCAATTTTTGCATGTCCTTGCTCATGTCGCGATTCTTCATGATCGATTCGTCGGCCATGTTGAAATTGGTGTCATATACGATCAGGATTTCTTTCAGAGAGAAGGTTTCGCGACGATAGGGGACTTTCTCGTTCGGGGCGCGCCTCCGATCTTTGTTGATGTAGTTTTCAAACGATTCTCCGTTATATAATGTCAATACCAGATAGAATTTGTCATCCGAGACCTTTAATTTTCCGGAATCGGCTACAATCACCGTCGCATTTTCAAATCCTTTGGAAAGATCGTAGATCATCATGTCGTACATCATTCCGTTATTCCGGTCTTTGTGGCGATGCCTGACGTAGACATTGTATCCCGAAATTTCTTTACAGAAACTTCCTTCGGGAATATCCAATTCCGGCGATTTCTGTTTGATGGAGAGTACAATGGTCCATAATTTCGATTGGGATACAGGCACGATGTTGTTTTGGAAATAAAAAGAAATACCTGCAATAAAAACCAGACTGATCACCAATGGGCGCGTGATGCGAAACAGCGAAACCCCCGCCGATTTGATGGCGAGCAATTCCAGACGCTCCCCCAGGTTGCCGAAAGTCATCAACGATGCCAACAATACCGCCAGCGGGAGTGTTTGTGGAATGAAAGAAATCGCCGCATAAAAAAACATTTTGGAGAGAATAATCATGTCAATACCTTTTCCAACCATGTCATTGACATATTTCCAAAGGAACTGCATCAACAGTATGAAAAGACAAACACCAAAAGTTAGCAATAACAGCGGCAAGAATGCTTCAAGTACGAATGAGTATAGTCTTTTTACACGAAACATACCGTCTAATTTTCAATGTCGGCTACAAAGATAATCTTTTTAAACGATTTCTCCCTCGTTTTGTCGTTTTTAATAAGGAAAATCCTAACTTTGCAGCCTGAAATTGAATATAAGTTTATGGTACAACAAGATGAGATCTTCAAAAAATTAATCTCCCATTGCAAAGAATATGGGTTCGTGTTCCCTTCTTCAGAAATCTATGATGGGTTGGCCGCAGTGTATGATTACGGGCAAAACGGCGTAGAACTGAAGAATAATATCAAACGCTATTGGTGGGAAAGCATGACATTGCTGAATGAAAATATTGTCGGAATCGACTCGGCAATATTTATGCACCCGACAATCTGGAAAGCTTCGGGTCATGTGGATGCTTTCAACGATCCGCTGATTGACAACAAAGATTCTAAAAAACGTTATCGCGCAGATGTGCTGATCGAAGAACAACTGGCGAAGATTGAAGAGAAGATCAACAAAGAAATAGAAAAAGCGTCGCTTCGCTTTGGAGCGGCTTTTGATGTACAGCAATTCCGGACGACGAATCCGCGCGTCCTGGAGAATCAAGCGAAATACGACGAATTGCACGCCCGCTTCGTGAAGGCATTGAACGACAGCGACCTCGAAGCGCTTCGACAAATCATTCTCGACAGCAAAATCGTGTGTCCCGTCTCCGGCACTGCCAATTGGACGGAAGTCAGGCAGTTTAACCTGATGTTTTCGACAGAAATGGGATCTACGCTCGAAGGCGCCATGAAAGTGTACTTGCGACCCGAGACGGCGCAGGGGATTTTTGTGAATTTCCTCAATGTCTACAAAAGCGGACGGATGAAAATCCCCTTCGGCATCGCTCAAATCGGTAAGGCTTTCCGGAATGAGATCGTGGCGCGTCAGTTCATTTTCCGCATGCGGGAATTTGAACAGATGGAAATGCAGTTTTTTGTCCGGCCGGGTGAAGAACTGCAGTGGTTTTCTCATTGGAAAGCGCTCCGTATGAAATGGCACAAAGCGCTTGGATTGGGCGACTCCAAATATCGTTTTCATGATCATGATAAATTGGCGCACTACGCAAATGCGGCCACCGACATCGAGTTTGAAATGCCTTTCGGGTTTAAGGAAGTCGAAGGAATCCATTCCCGTACAGATTTTGACTTGGGCAGTCATGAGCAATATTCCGGCAAGAAGATTCAATATTTCGATCCGGAATTGAATCAGTCGTATGTACCGTATGTCATCGAGACGTCCATTGGTGTAGACCGGATGTTCCTGAGTGTGCTCGCCGGTTCTTACCACGAAGAGGTCTTGGAAGGCGGCGATTCGCGTGTCGTGTTGCAGCTGCCTCCCGCATTGGCGCCTGTGAAATTGGCTGTTTTGCCGTTGGTGAAAAAAGACGGGCTGCCGGAAAAAGCGCGCGAGATCGTCGACACCTTGCGGTTTGGTTTCAATTGCCGGTACGACGAGAAAGACTCCATCGGGAAGCGCTATCGTCGGCAGGATGCCATCGGTACGCCTTTTTGTGTTACCGTCGATCATGAAACATTGAATGACGATTGCGTTACAATCCGCTACCGCGATACAATGCAGCAGGAACGTGTGCCTGTCTCGCAGTTGGAAACCATCATTTCCGATAAGGTTAGTATAAAGAATTTATTAAAAACAATTATTTAAATATGAAACGATTCTCAATTCTTTTGTTGTCGCTTGTGATGACTTACTCATTTCAATCCTGTGATTCAGATGATAACAACAGCAGTGAATGGCAGGTTGCAAACGAATCGGCATTCAATACAATTGCCCTCAATCCGGAATATATTGCAGTGACGACTCCCGGTGCCGCCGGAACGGTCTATGTAAAGAAATTGAAGAATGGATCGGGGACCGAAAGGCCGCTGTATACTTCAACAGTCAAAATCTATTATAAGGGATCGTATTACGACGGTAGCGTTTTTGAACAGTCTCCGGATGGCGTCGCGATCACTTCTACTACCAATGGGTTTGTCTCAGGATTCGCTATCGCTTTGCAGAATATGGTTGTAGGCGATAAATGGGAAGTATGGATTCCCTGGGACTTGGGATACGGTTCGTATACTTCCGGTTCTATTCCCGCTTATTCAACACTCGTTTTTGAAATAGAACTGGTGGAGATTGTCCGGAATTGGAATTAATCGGCCGAATGAGACGCCAGGCTCGCCTGGCGTTTATTTTTTCGTGCAACGTAAGCTATGTAAACCAACGATCCCATCGCCAGGAAAGCGAAGACGCAGGCGGATTCATCTACCGGCACACCGATAGGCGGGCCCTCGGGAAGATCGTCGTTGGGATACAACAAATCAAAACCGATCCCACCGCCGCCATCGACATCTTCTCGAAAGAGAGAAGTTATGGAGGAATTCCCCGACAATTCTTTCTTCTCTTTCGAATCGTTTTTATACAATGCGGCTGACACACTCGATGCCACACCGAAAAGTAACAGACCGACGGATATTACATATAATAATACACTTCGTTTCATTTTTATTTTTCTTGTTATGATCATGACGCTGCAAAGTTAAACATTTAATCTTTAATAATTAATACTATTTAGAAGTTATTTAACAATAAATTTTTTAACAACGGTTTTCCCATTTGACAATTTCACTGTCGCCAAGTATACACCAGGCGCCACATTCAGACGCTTTGAGAACGTCGAACTGTCAATTCCGGCGTCCCTGCTGAGACGGACTCCCTGGATTCCGGTCACCGTGACTTCCCTGATGTTGGATACAGTTGAAGTGACTTGCAGTATGCCGTCGTTTACGCTGGCAAAAACTTCCGCTTCTACCACCGCTTCCACGCCCATAGGGGTGAAGATCGTTTTCCCTACCAACAGCTCGAAGCGTTCATTCAGATCCTGCGGTTCGAGGTTCATCTCCACTTCAAACTCATAGATATTGCTGTTGTTTACCAGCGACAGCCGTTTGCCCGTCTTCTTGTCCAGCAGGGTCAAGGCTGCCGGATTCAATTCGCCCAGGCTCTCGAATTTCAGTCTGTATTTGCCGACGCCATCCCCATTCACCCGGATACCGATCGGAACGTCCAGCGACCGACCTTCGGCGGCGATATACTGGATCGCCCGCTCAGCGTTGTTGTATTGGTCGTGCGAATAGATCTGCGGCGCTTCCGTTTTCAGTACGCCCGAATACTCGATATCCAGGCCGGTGTAGTACATCCAGTCCACGTTCTTACGCCAGTCGTAGTAGAACACCAGCGAGGTATAGCTCGAACCTTCGGCATTTTCTGCCGTTAGCCGGATCAGTCCCGCGATGTTGTCGTCCGCTATCTCGTCGCCTGTGCCTTTCAACTGGTGCGTTTCCGTCCGCGCTACCGAGGCTGCCTTCGTGAATTTGATTTCCACTTCTGTGCCCAGCGTACCGATCGGTCTGACGAAGAACGCCTGCATCGGCGCTATCAGTCCACCCGTCAGCAACGGTCGTGTCTCGAACGCCGCATTGCGGTAGAGTCGGTAGTAGGGTTCCAGCAGCGTGCTGTTATCACGGTAGAGCACATCGAAATCCAAGCTCGACAGGAACGGGTTGGCGATCATGACTTCATCTATCTGCGAATCGTTGTCGGAATCCACTACCGGCACGCTGATTTTGAAAGGATCCTGCGGCTGGTTGCTGTTGTTTTCAAAAATAAAGCGGTAGGCTTCCGATGCACGCGTGATGTCGTCGTGCTCGTCGAGCAGCGAGAAGTCGTAGCCGCTGTAGTAATAAATCTGGCTCACGCCACCGGTATAGGTATGCAGCGGGTGGTGGGCGTCGGCCGTAGCGTTTTCAAAATACGGCAGTTCGATCACCCCATGCAACGCATCCAGGTGCTGGTGGTCGCTGACGCCCGATACCGCATTGTCGTATTTCGGAATATACAGGCAGATGGCGTAATTTTGGCGCATGCCGATCTCCAGCGCTGTCGTCG
>JAISUK010000009.1 GCA_031272075.1 Dysgonamonadaceae bacterium | reverse complement strand
TTCAAACGCTTTGATGGCTGCCGAGTCCCATTCAAAAGCGATGCATTTGGCTTCCCTGATCGCTTTGGATATTTCTCTTGATGATTTTTTCTGCGCACTTGCTACCGAAAATATCAATGCGACAAAAACAATGATTAAATTTAGTTTTTTCATCTTTTTTTTGCCGACCCCCCACGCGCGAGCGGCTCGGCGGCTGCTTTATGGTTATTACTTTTGCGCCCCGCAGGGCTGGTTTTATTTATTATTTTATTCTTTGCCGAACTTATAAATATATAATGGGGTTTTCATATATACGTCACTGCCGCTATATATTTCGAAAGTGCCTTCGTAAAGGCCTTTGCCTGAAACTATTCTATAATCAAGCGGAACAAGCACTTTACCTGATTTGTCAATCAAGCCTTCGTTTTTTTTATATTCTTTTTGATATACTACTTTATTGGTTTTTCCTTCCCAATTACCTAAAAGTCGACCCGGACTATTACTTACTTTTGCGACGCCATTTACAAAGCTTTCGGCTGAAGCATATTTGGTTTTTATAACTAACTTACCCTGATTGTTGACATATCCCCATTTATTGCCTTTCTTTACCGCTGCCAATCCTTCGCTGAAAGTGAGGATTTCATCATAAATACACGGCACGACTTTTTTGCCGTTTTTATCGATGAATCCCCATTTCCCTTCTTTCTTTACCACAGCTAATCCTTCGCTAATAGACCAAGCATCATCATATTGCAAAGGCACAATTTCTTTACCGTCTTTGTCGATGAATCCACATTTCCCGTCTTTCTTTACCTTCGCTAATCCTTCGCTAAAAGACCAAGCATCAGTATATTGCAATGGCACAATTTCTTTACCGTCTTTGTCAATGAATCCCCATAGCCTGTCTTTCTCCACCGCAGCGAATCCTTCGCTGAAAGAGCTGGCATCAGTATATTGCAAAGGCACAATTTCTTTACCGTCTTTGTCAATGAATCCCCATTGCCTGCTTTGCCTTACCGCAACCAATCCTTCTCTGAAATTCAGTATTTGATCATAAATACACAGTGCAACTGCTTTGCCGTCTTTGTCAATAAATCCCCATTTTTCATCTTTCTTTACCTCAGCTAATCCGTCACTGAAATCCCTTATTACATCATAAACACACGGTGCAACTGCTTTGCCGTCTTTGTCAATCAATCCCCATTTTTCGTCTTTCTTTACCTCAGCCAATCCTTCGCTGAAAGAGGAGGCATGATCATATTGCAAAGGCACAATTTCTTTGCCCGCTTTGTCGATGAATCCCCATAGCCTGTCTTTCTCCACCGCAGCCAATCCTTCGCGGAAAGAGTAGGCTTCATCATATTGCAAAGGCACAATTTCTTTACCGTCTTTGTCAATGAATCCCCATTTCTCGTCTTTCTTTACCATAACCAATCCTTCGCGGAAAGAGGAGGCATTATCATAAATACACGGTATAACGTCTTTGCCGTCTTTGTCAATCAATCCCCATTTCCCATTTTTCTCTACCTTCGCTAATCCTTCGCTAAAATGCTCAACATAATCATAAATAAACGATATCACCGCTTTACTGTCTTTGTCGATGAATCCCCATTTCCCATTCTTTTTCACTGGGGTTAATTTCTGCGCAGATAAAACGAACGGCATCACACTCAGAATTGACACTGCGGCCAATCCCATCAAGATTCTTTTTATGTTCACTTTCTTCATTCTACATTCTACATTTTACATTGAACAACAAAGGTATGGTTTATTTTGCGTTTGTCAATCACCCAAAAGGGTGAAAATGAAGCTGGATGATCGATTCTTTCTAAAATCAACCACGGAGCGTGCAAAGATTTTTAGCTAAGTACACAAGAGGTGGTCATGAGATGCTATACTATGATTTATATGGATTAAGTAACCTCAATCCATCAATACCGACAAAATCTTTTTCGTTATTGGTCACGAGTGTCAAGTCATTAGCTAACGCCGTGGAGGCAATGATGGCATCGGGTGTTTTCACCTTTTTGCCTTTTCTGATCGCAACACATTGAGCGATTATTGCAGGGCTAATTCCCAAAATATTACTATCGCCAATGAAGCTCTTCACCAATTGTTCGGTCGCTTCATCTGTATTCCAGCACAACAATTCTATCTGTGTGATAACCGACAAAATTATACCGTCATCCACAATCAAGTCCATTATCATCATGCCTGACGGCGGAAGATGCGCAGAAAGATAGTCGCTTATGATATTGGTATCAATCAGATAGAGTCCCATTCGCTACGCATTTGATGTATATGTTCACGCAGGCTCTCGCCCTGTTCTTTTGACAGTGCGCCGCGATACTTTTCCGAAAGCTTCGGCTTACACGTTCCTGAGGATTCAATAATCTTTATCCACTGCAACGCTTCCATTTCATGCAGAAACCCAAAAGCTTTTTGGTCGGTTATGTCAATCAATACTGTTCCTGTGTTCATATCATTTGTTTTATTTCACTCCACAAAGTTAGCATAAAATCTTCTTATAAGACACAACCGCATAACAATTTTATACAAATTTATAGGGGAAAATACGGTATTTTGCGTTTGTCAATCACCCGAAAAGGTAAAAATGATGTATCAACTCTCTGTCGGCTTCTCAATATCGAGTTGTCGACAAATCATACTGCACAATATGGAATCAATCTCAGCATGACGCGGTACGTATGTGCAACGATTGTTCAATATGTTTTTGAACTTGTCGTGTCTTGCCCCATGTTTTACAAAGATGCACTGATGCTCGTTGAGGTAGCTGATGAATTTGGCTCTTTTCATAAGAAGACAAACTCGTCTTCCTCGACGACTTCACCTTGCGGCACATATCGTTCACGAATATCTTCGAGGTACATTTCAAGAACATCGGCAATATTCGTCTTCACTTCCGCAATGCTTAATCCCTGTGTAAAAACTTCGGGCAACTCTTTCAACTGCCCGATAAAGAAGCCATTGGCACCTTTTCTAATAACTAAGGTATATTTCATACATCAATAATTTATTTAAAAGGTCGTATGGAACTCGCATGTCATTATTGTCATCAAGTTGGATGTTTGAAAAACATGCTCGTTTCATAAGCATTTCGTTTTATTCTTGACGCAAAGTTAGCATAAAATCTTCTTATAAGACACAACCGCATAACAATTTTATACAAATTTATAAGGGAAAATACGGTATTTTGCGTTTGTCAATCACCCGAAAAGGTGAATTTTTCGGCATGACAAAAGGCGCGCATCATTTCAATTTATCGAATCCTGAATCGCACCGGTAAAGTATAATATACTGCAACCGTTTTGCCGTTTCGTTTACCCGGTGCCCACTTGGGCATGGACTTGATAAGGCGGATTGCTTCCTTGTCGAGTGAAGCCTCCGCACTCCTCAGCACTTCCACATCACTGATGGATCCGTCTTTATTGATAAGAAACCGACAGGTTACCGTTCCCTGAATGCCATTTTCCTTGGCGATGGCCGGATATTGTAAGTTTTTGGCAATAAATTGCATCATCACCGCGTCGCCGCCAGGAAATTCAGGACGTTGATCTACCACAGTATAAATTTCATCTTCCGATGCAGGAGTAGAATCGCTAATTGGATCTGGAACGCTGTACGGGACATAACCTTCTGTAACATCCACTTGTTCGCTCCGGTCAACTTCTGTTGAGCCGCTTGTCCGGTTGATCACACCGCCTGTTTTGTCGATAGTAAATTGTTCACCATTTTGACTCACTTCGGCTATGCCATTTGCAAAATGTTTAGCCGCTTCGTCATAAATACAGGGGATTCTTTCCCGTCCGTTTTCGTCAATATACCCGTATTTGCCATCTAATGCAACACGCGCTAAACCGTCGAGAAAAGAACCAATCTCATCATATTTGGGAGGGTACGCTATATTTTTTGTTGTAATATCATATAATCCCATTTTATCCTTCGATTCCAGAATTAGGAATTTGGAATTGCCATCTGCCTGATGGATCTTTTCATATTCAAACGGTAAAATCTCCTTTCCTTCCATATCAACAAGACCACTTTTCAATGTTTTCACCGAAAATTCCGATTCGCGGACATATTTACTTGCTACCAGTACGCCATTAACACATTGCCCAAAGAAACTATAATCACAAGGGATGAGTACCTTGAAATTTTTGTTGACAATTCCCGATTTGCCTCCTTTTATCTGCACTAAATAATAACCGTCCGCTCCGCAAAGTCCTTCGTCGAATTTATATATTGTTTTATACTGGGCTTCCGGCACAAAGATTTTAACAAAGAAAAAAGGAATGGCGACGACCGCCAATAGAATACCGGCATATTTCAGCAGTGCATTTTTGCATGCCGGTTCGGGCGTAGCTTTGGGATCGCGTCCGTATTCGTTGTCGCCCGTATCTCCATTTGTTACCAGCAATATAAACAGCCAGATAGAGCCAATAAACGGCAACAGCACAATAAAATACCACCATCCGCTCTTGCCGATGTCATGCAGGCGACGAACGGCGACGGCCAGCGACGGCAGCAACAGCACAAGACCGTACAACACATACAACATGATAAGTAACTGCGCTTTGTTGTCGATGACATAAGGATAAGATGCACCCCCCCAGAGGAACTCATAAATAAGACTCCCTGCTTGCCGCAAGATAACCGCTCCCCACAGGCAAGAAAAAATCACATTAAACAGCGTGAACATCCAAAATTCTCGGCGCCGCGCCCGTCCGCGAAAATCGGCATAATGTTTCAAGGCTTTAACAAACCATTTCACCTGTTTGATCAGCAATGCGGCCAATAACAACAGCGGGATTATAAAGTACTTTGTCCAGGAAAACGACGGATAGCTGTTATATGCAAACGCGGCTTGTCCAAACGCCGAAAGCGTCGGCATCACACTCAGAATTGATGCCGCGGCCGAGCCAATCCAGATTTTCTTGATATCTAGTTTTTTCATTTTCTCTTGCCGACCCCCACACATGAGCGGCTCGGCGGCTGCTTTATGTATAACATTTTACATTCTACATTTTACATTGAACAACAAAGGTATTGTTTAGTTTGCGTTTGTCAATCGCCCAAAAAGGGTGAAAATGAAGCTGACATCTTATAAATCCATTATTATCCGAAGATTGTCGCTCACTTCTTTTATCGATTTTGCAGGTATCTTTCCGAGCAGTCTGATCAACCGCCTGGCATCAATCGCGCGAATTTGATCGATCATAATATCGCAATCTTTTGATAAAGAGGACGTTCCTGCTTCGAGATGAACACGCAAATAAACAGCACTCCGTACAACATTGGTCGTAATCGGACAGATCAGTACGGACGAATGTGGAATACAGTTTAACAAATTGGTCTGCACAACGAGTACAGGACGCACCTTACCTGCTTCCGTACCGATTCGTGGGTTTAGGTCGGCAAGCCATATTTCGTACTGTTCAAAAGTCATAATCGTCAATCATTTCAAACTCTTTAAGCACTTTTCGTGAACTCTGCGCGCAAGCCTTGGATTCGGCTTCCAAAATCTTTTCAAGTTGACGTTTGCTCTGTACATTATTGTAATACAAAATAGCATCGTTGATGTAACGATTGCGCGACTGATTTAGGAAAGGGAGTAACGCTTCTGTACCGGCGAAAATGTCTTCATCTAATTTTAAAGAAATTGTCTTCATTTTATTCCTTTTTTTGATACCACAAAAGTATATACTTTAAATGATAATATTAGTATTCAATTGCAAAGATAGCCTTTTCTCTTCAAAAACAAAAAAGAAAACATTATCATACGCACCAAGAGCGCTTTAATTTATGATTTTTACCTTTTCCTTATAGTAATCGCAGCTGTATATATCCAGTTTTCCCCTGATACGTTACGCGGGCTGTACCGTTTACAAAATTATCTGCCTCATCAAATATCGGTTCTATAATAAAATACCCGGTATTGTCGAGAAATCCCCATTTCCCTTCTACCAGTACGGCAGCGTAGCCTTCGGAAAAGCCCTTTACTTTTTGAAGTTTTCCGGCTTTTGATGAGTAACTGTCAACACCTTTAACGCTCATTGAACCTCCACTGAAAACTCCTTCCATTTTGAATGAAGGTTTGGCTAACTCTTCGCCTTTCCAATTGAACCACATTGAGTAATGAAACAATTTCAATGTCCCTACGCCATAAGAAAATTCTTCGGCAGATTCAAAATTCGGTTTTACAACCCATTCACCACTCTCGTCAACGTAACCCCACTGTCCGTTTTCTTCTTTAGGCGTCAGTTTCTTCTCGTCGTCCACCCTTGCTGTTACTGTAGACGGATCTTCTACCCATTTCCAGTTTTTACCGCCGGATTCATTATTACATCCGGTTGAAACAAGGATTGACACTGCCGCCAATCCAATCAAAATTTTCTTTAAATCTACTTTCTTCATATCTATTGCCGACCCCCACACGCGAGCGGCTCGGCGGCTGCGTTAAGTATTACATTTTGCATTTTACATTTTGCCGACGTTGTTGTCAACATGCCGCAGGACTGTGTCACTTCAACCGAACCAATCCCCATTTGTCTTTCTGTCTCAGCCAGAATGTTTTGGCATAGAAAAGCTGCATGTTATCAAATTCCGGCTCAATGACCCAGGCGCCGGCATGGTCGATCAGACCAACATTCTTTTTCTTTGTAACGACAGCGACGCCATTAAAAAAGGGAACGACTCCGTCGAATTGTGGTTCGATTACCCAATTACCACTGCGATTGATAAAGCCATACTTGGGCGTTCCGCCTATCGAGACTTTGCTATTCATCACTCCGGCTACACCTTCCGAAAAAGGAAGCGCCTCCCTAAAATCAGTCCCAATGACCCAGTGGTAGGAAGTGTCGGCATAACCATAGCGTGGGACGGGGGAAAAGGAACTGTAATCGTAAACCGACAAGAGCGCAAGTCCTTCAGAGAAAAACTTCGGGATTTCCACTGAATTAATGGGAAGTTTCTTTATCCAGTTACCTTCGCGGTCGATGATTCCCCACCTACCATCTTGTCGCACCCAAGCCTGGCCGTCACGAAAATCGGCGACATTTTCGTAGATCGGTTTCAACACCCAATTGCGTGTCGTGTCTACGAAGCCAATGCGATTGGACGAGAAAACATAGGCCAAACCTTCGGTAAATCTCCCCATCTTGGACGGTTCAAACCACTCACCGTTGAATTTGACCCAAAGTCCATGGATGTATACATGTCCAAATCTGGAATATTGCAGTGGGCGACCGTTCAAAGTCACGGTTCCGGCATAAGTTTCAGGGTCGGCGTCTTTCTCTGTCTTGGCTATTTCGTTGGCAATCCATTTGCCTTCGGCATCGACGTATCCCCAATCCTTCTCATTTTTCGCGGGAGCCATTCCGCAGTAGTAAGCCCCCATGTCTTTGTATTGCGGTTCGACGAGCCAATGGCCGCTTTGGTCTATCAGTCCCCACAAACCCTTCTCGTTTTGCACAGCCGCAACGCCATTGTAGAAATCCGCTCGCCTAGCTATCGTTAACGGACGTGTGCGATGATTTTTGAATTGCGGACGTACGATCCATTGATCCAGGCTATCGACCACGCCATACAATTTACCTTCTTTTTGAAACTTGGCTGCCGGTTTCGCTGAAGGTGCTTTCGCTTTCACTTCCGGCTCAGCGACTTCGCGTCCGAGCGAATCCAGCCAGAGATAAGTAGTTTCTTTCCCGTTCTGAATACCGACTTTCGCCAGACTGTCTTTGATCTCAACGGTCGTGTACTTCGGCTGTACGATCCATTCCCATTGCTGTGCCTGCATGCACAGCGGCGTCAAATTGACACTTGTCAGTATGAAAATAATTGCTCGTTTCATATTTACACCGTTTATTTATCCCTTCAGTTCGTTTTTGAGGCATTTGATTTCATCGTTGAACTCTTTTTGCGTCAGTCCGAGCGACTGGAGGGCGTTTTTGATTTTCTTCGAATACCCATACAAGGGGATATTCGAAACCGGCATCACCGATATAAAGATGACAACTGCAATCATATTTCCTACAAAACCGCCGATTCCAAAGGAAAACAAGAATCCGAGTCCAAAAAGAGCTGCCATGAGCACGAACGGCACCCAGGCAATTTTCCGCACTTCCAGGTAATACCCTTTCAATGCGTTGAATGTAGCGATGTCAAATGTTTCCCCGTTTTTGAACCTGTCGGGGGTCAGCTTGTCTAAAATCTCTTGATAAGTCATTTTTTAAAATTTTTTTGTTCCTTGCGGAGTGGTTTGTAATAATTTTAATTAAAAGACAAAGGTATGGCCTATTTTGTGGGTTGTCAATCCTCCAAAAGGGTGAAAATAGTGGTTAGCGCTTTCAGTTATTCCTTCGTGGTCAGCGGCCAATCGTCCGTGCGGAAGGGCGATGTCGGCAAGTTGTCGGAATTATAGAGGTTGACGTCGTCGGGGTTGTTTGCCCAACCGTAACGTACTGCGACGGGGTGTTTTACCTGATCGCTATGCACCGCCACGCGGTTGCCGCCGAGCAGTTCAGCTTTTGCCCAGTAGAACTTGCGGTCGCTGCCGGCTATTGTAAATCCCTGCACGTAACCATAGTGACTTTTTGCTTTCAGTCCATTGCCGACATGGTCGAAAGTGAGGATGATGCGGTCGCCCTTTGTTTCAAGGCTCTTGTATTCCGGTCCGGAGTATTCTACAGGCTGGCCGTATGTCTTAGCCAAGGCATTAAGCGCCAGTCGATATCCAACATCCTGCTTGTTTTTCGGGTGGATGTCTTTGGCCTCGCCGATGTCGATGGCAACCGCTTCGCCGGTATTCGGCAAGCTCAGCGTCTGGTGCTGCGCCTCGCGGAGTTCCGCCCAGTCGCTGTCGCCCGGTTCGGCAGGAGGATCCATAAAGTTTGCCAACTGGACAAAATAGAACGGCATGTCGGGCTGGTTCCATACCCTGCGCCAGTCGTTGATCATGTTGGGAAACAGTTTCTTGTAGCGTTGAGCCATATTAACATTGCTCTCACCCTGATACCAGATGGCGCCTTTGACGGGATAAGTGATCAACGGTGAAATCATGGCATTGTAGAGCAGGGTGGGATAATTCGGGCCTTTGATGTCCTTACCGACGCGCGAAGCGAAATCGGGCTGGCTTGCTGCAGCCATCTGTTCGGCATACTGCGGCATCGCATTCATCGTCTCTTTGGTTGTCCATGCTTCGACGATCGTACCGCCCCAATTGCTGTCGATCAGGCCGATCGGCACATGGAGGTTTTTAAACAATTCACGTCCGAAGAAATAGCCGACCGATGAAAATTCGGGAATGGAATGAGGGCTACATTCTTGCCAGCCGCTCATGCTCCCGTCGGTCAGCGGTTCGCCCGACATGCTGTTATTCACCACCAGCAACCTTATATTGGGGTAGTTGGCTTCGGCAATCTCTTTTTCAAAGTGATTCACCTTGCCCCATCCGGCAAGCGGCATTTCCATGTTCGACTGTCCGCTGCAAACCCAGATGTCGCCCGACAAGATATTGCTGAAAGTCAAGATGTCTTTTTTCCCTTTGATGGTCAATTCATAAGGCCCACCTACAAGCAATGGCTTGAGGCTGACACGCCAAATGCCGTCTTTGTCGGCGGTGGCTTTCTGCGACTGTCCGCCGATACCGACAGTAACGGTCTCGCCTTGGGGCGCCCATCCCCAGAGTTTGACAGGCGCTTCGCGCTGGAACATCATGTTGTCGGAGACGTATTGCGGCAATTGCACCGTTGACAATGCGCGACGGCAGTATTTCACACACCGGATCACTTCTTTCACGGGATCGGAATGTTCGGGAATGGCGTATTCCAGTTCGATGTCGCAGTAGATCGGGTATTTCTCATCGCGGATCAGTTGCAGCATTGCAGCGACAGGTGTCTGACCTTTTCCCCACAGCCGGTTGTCACCGCATTTACTTTTTTCCGACGGACCGGTTTTGTCTTTGACATGGATGCTGGCAATGCGATCGTGTTTTTCGCGGATGAAGTCGCAAGGATTCTTGCCGGTAGCTCCGAAGTAGTGTCCGCAGTCGAAATTGAGCATCACACTGCTGCTGACGGCGAGGAACGGGTCGTAACTGAAATTGGGTTCTCCCGGCTGGCAGTGGTTGTGGAAAATGATCTTCGAGTTGTGCTTCTCGGCAAATGGCGCAAGCTGTATGGCCTTTTCCATAGACAATTCGGTGGTGATGCCGATGGCGCCAAGTGTGTTGGCGACATTGAAGGCATAATCAATTTCTTCGTCCGAGCCAAAAGTCTCAAGTTTCAGGATGTGGATTTTCACTCCTTGGGCATCGAACAGTTTTTTGATTTCTTTGAATTTGTCCATCGAAACCGATGCCCTCCATGCCTTCTGATCCGCTTTCTTTGCCGGAAGGCCGGCGTAGGCCTCTACTGCGCCCCCCATCAGTTCCACCGAACTGATGCCGGATTGGACGATGTAATCCAGAATGGCGGTAATTGACTGATCGGGTATTTCCCGATAACTGTAGGTGATGGCGCCGATTTGTACGCCATTGAATTTTGAATCCGGTTTGACGGCCGAAACCGTTGTGGCGGCAATAATTGCCAAGATGTTTAATAGAAATAGTTTACGCATAGTAGTATGTTTATAAAGATATTCGCCGTAAAAATAGTATTTTTTTTATCAATCGCGATAAAAGTTTCATATTTAATTATTTTGTGCTAACTTTGCACCCGCTAATACAAATTTCAAATTAATTATTAATTTATTACAAAAGAAAATGGCAACTAAAATCAGATTGCAAAGACACGGTCGCAAAGGGTACGCGTTTTACCACATCGTGATCGCAGATAGCAGGGCTCCACGGGATGGAAAATTTATAGAAAGGATCGGTTCGTATAATCCGAATACCAATCCTGCTACGATAGATTTGAAATTCGACAGGGCTTTGTATTGGCTGCAAGTCGGCGCTCAGCCGACAGATACTACGCGCACGATTCTGTCCACACAGGGGGTTCTCTTGAAAAAACACCTGTTGGGAGGCGTAGCAAAAGGCGCTTTTTCGGAAGCGGAAGCAGAAACGAGATTTCAAGCGTGGATTGATGCAAAACAATCGGCTTTGAATACCCTCAAAGTGAAAGATAGCGATGCTGCAAGAGCCAAAGTGAAGGCAGGATTGGAAGCTGAAAAAGCGGTAAATAAAGTCCGCGCAGCCAAATTGGCTGAAAAGCGTGCGGAAAAAGCCGCCGCGGAAGCAATAACCCAGGCGGAAGCTGCCGCAAGCGAAGCCGCTGAAGCCGCTGAAATTCTGGAAGCGGTAGAAGTTGTGGAAACCGTCAAGGCTGCCGAAGCGGTAGAAGCCGCTGAAGCTGCCGTGGAAGCCGTCAAGGCTGCCGAAGCGGTCGTTGAAGCTGCCGAAGCCGCTGTTACGGAAACTGCCGCTCCTGTTGCTGAAGCTACAGAAACAGCTGCCGACACCGACACGCCTGCTCCCGCAGCAGAGTAACAATGCTGCGTCGTCGCTCAAATTGACGATCGATAATTATACTTTACTCGGTAGAAATTTTATTACCAAGAACAGTATATTTTAGACCTCCTGTTGCTTCGGGAGGTTTTTTTTGTGACGACGCGGAGGTTGGTTGGCCCATCGCCTCAGGGGGCGAGTTCTCCCAACAGCTCTATTTGCTGTGGATCGAAAGGCGTTTCTTGATACACAAAATAATTCAGCCAATTGGTAAACAGCAAGTTTGAATGTGCTCGCCAGCGAACGGAAATCCCTTTTTTCACCTCGTCGTCGATGTAGTAGTTTGCCGGGATGGAGATGGGCAAACCTTTGTTGCGATCGCGGATGTATTCGTTGTGCAAAGTGTAGGGAGCATACTCCGAATGACCGGTAATAAAAAACTCGCGTCCTCCGCGCGCCATGACGATATACGGGCCTGAAGTCTCCGACTCGGACAGGAGCGTTACCTCCGGCACACGCAGGATGTCGGCTTTTCGGATTTCGGTATGACGGCTGTGTGGAACAAAAAATTCGTCGTCAAATCCTCTGAACAGCGAGCAAGTCGGATCGTTCAGGGTGTGTTTGAAAATCCCGAACATTTTTTGGTTGAGCGGGTACTTCGGGATACCGTAAAAATGATACAGTCCTGCTTGAGCCGCCCAGCAGATATAGAGCGTGGAAGTGACATGCTTCCGCGCCCAATCAAAAATGGCGATCAATTCATTCCAATAAGTGACGTCTTTGAAGTCGAGCAATTCAACCGGCGCTCCGGTGACGATCATGCCGTCGTAATTGTCGTGGCTGATTTCGTCGAAATTTTTGTAAAACGCACTCAAGTGCTCTGCGGGGGTGTTTTTCGATCGGTGAGATTTCATTTTCAGGAAATCAATCTCCAACTGGAGCGGGCTGTTTGAGAGCAAACGGATAAAGTCGGTTTCAGTGGTCACTTTCACCGGCATCAGATTCAGGATAACCAGTTTCAAGGGACGGATATCCTGGGAAGACGCACGGTGGGTGTCCATCACGAAAATATTTTCCTGTTTCAACAGTTCGATCGCCGGAAAATGGTGAGGTAAGTTTAATGGCATAATTCTTCTTACAAAATTTGAATGCAAAAGTAGTCAATTTTCCTGCTATTTTGAAATAATATTTCGGAATGTGACTCGTTATTATAATAATTTCTATAACTGATCCGAAAAATTACTGACATGAAACGCGCATGTTTTAACAAACATCCAAGTTGATGACAATAATGACCATGCGAGTTCCATAAGACCTTTTAAAATAAAATTATTGACGTATGAAAAAAAACCGCTTATGAATGTTCAAGGGATATTGAGGGAAGTGACTCCGCTGTCGGAGAAAGATTGCTTTTACCTGATCGAACGAATGAAATCCGAATTTACTTACCCAATCCACATCCATCCTGAATTTGAAATCAACTACATCGAAAATGCCAAAAACGCCCAACGCATCGTCGGAGATTCCATTGAAGAGATTGATGATTTGGAATTGGTGCTCATCACCGGCGCCAACCTGGAACATGCCTGGATCAACCGGAATTGCCGGAGCAAGCAAATCAAAGAAATTACCATCCAGTTTCACGAAGATCTTTTTTCCAACCAGCTGACAAAGAATCAATTCAATTCAATCCGCACCATGTTTGACAGGGCGAAGCACGGCCTGCTTTTTTCCCGCGCTACGATTGAAGCCATCAAACCGAAACTCCTCGCCCTGGTCGAAGAAAAGAACGGGTTTTATTCGCTTCTGAAACTGACTGAAATCATGTATGATCTGTCGATGGACAACGAGGCAAGAGTCCTGTCGAGTTGTTCCTTTTCCAATACGGACGAAATCAATGACAGCCGTATCGTTAAAAAAGCATTGACTTATTTGCAAGAGAACTACCAAAGGCCGATAAAGCTGGACGAGGTCGCCTCATTGGTCAATATGACACCGGTTTCTTTCAGCCGATTCATCAAGAAAAGGACTTCACGCACTTTCATCGATTATCTGAACGGGATTCGCCTGGGAATCGCCACCAGGATGCTGGTAGACACTTCCGAGCCTATCTGTGAAATCTGCTACAATTGCGGATTCAATAATTTATCCAATTTTAACCGTATCTTTAAGACGAAAAAAGGGTGCACTCCAAAAGAATTTCGGGAAAACTATTCCAAAAAGAAAATCGTGATCTGAAGCAATTCGGCATCCTTTTGTCAAAATAGTATCGTTATTGGCTAAAATAACATTGTGATATTCCAAAATATCAGTCTTATTTTTGCAGTAAAAAAGGGAATATGAATCCGAAGAATCAAATACAACAATTGATCACGATACAGGAAAAACTACTTGCCGCACCGAATTTCCCCATTAAAAAAAGCAATGGCGTCTTCACCCGTTACAAAAATCCGATATTGACCCACGAACATGTTCCGATTGCATGGCGTTATGATCTGAATCCGGTAACCAACCCGCTGCAGATGGAACGAATCGGATGCAACTCAACCATGAACGCCGGCGCTATCAAGTGGAAAGACAAATTCCTGGTGATGGCGCGTGTGGAAGGTGTAGACCGAAAATCTTTTTTTGCCGTCGCCGAAAGTCCAAACGGCATCGACAACTTCCGTTTTTGGGACTATCCGGTGATCATGCCGGAAAACGACGATCAAGAAACGAACCTTTACGACATACGCCTGACGGCGCATGAAGACGGCTACGTCTACGGCATTTTCTGCGTAGAGAAGAGAGATCCGAATGCCGAACCGGGAGATTTGTCTTCCGCAATCGCCTCGGCCGGAATCGCCCGAACGAAAGACCTGATTCGGTGGGATCGGCTTCCCGACCTGAAAGCGCACAGTCAACAACGCAATGTGGTGCTTCACCCGGAATTTGTCCATGGAAAATATGCCTTGTATACCCGTCCGCAAGACGGCTTTATCGTTGCCGGCAACGGCGGAGGAATCGGATGGTCGCTGATCGACGACATCTGCCATGCCGAAATCAAAGAAGAAAAAATCATTAACCAACGCTATTATCACACCATCAAGGAGATGAAAAACGGCGAAGGCCCCCAGCCCATCAAGACAGACAAGGGCTGGCTGCACCTGGCGCACGGTGTACGCAGTTGCGCCGCCGGATTGCGCTATGTATTGTATTTGTATATGACCGCACTGGAAGACCCTTCGGTGCCGATTGCGGAACCTGGCGGCTATTTCATGGCGTCGGTAGAAGAAGAACGCGTCGGAGATGTCTCCAATGTGTTGTTTGCTAATGGATGGATAGCAGACGACGGGAGGGTATTCATCTACTATGCTTCTTCCGACACCCGGCTGCATGTGGCGACTTCTACCATCAAGCAATTGGTGGATTATTGCATGAACACCCCGAAAGACGGACTCCGTTCGTCGGCTTCGGTACGACAGATCATCCAATTGATCGACAAAAACAAGGCTTTCCTGAAAGCAACAAATCATTGACGTATGAAAGACACAATTCGACTAAAAGAGAAAATCGGCTATGGCTTGGGAGATGCCGCTTCCTCCATGTTCTGGAAATTGTTCGGGATGTATCTGCTCATCTTCTATACAGATGTATTCGGAATCCCGGCCGCAGTGGCCGGAACCATGTTTTTGATTACCAGGGTATGGGATACGTTTTTCGATCCGGTGGTCGGGGTGATTGCCGACCGAACGCAAACCCGTTGGGGAAAATTCCGCCCCTACATCCTCTGGATCGCCGTCCCATTCGGCATCATGGGAATCCTGACTTTCACCACTCCAGATCTAAGCATCAGCGGAAAAATCTGCTATGCCTACATCACCTATTCGCTCATGATGATGATCTATTCCCTGATCAATGTGCCCTATGCTTCTTTGTTGGGCGTCATTTCCGGGAACCCCAAAATCCGCACGGAACTGTCATCATATCGCATGATTTTTGCCTTCGCCGGCAGTATTCTGGTTTTGATCCTCGTCGAACCGCTGCTCCGCTTCTTTAGTCCCGATAATGCAAGCACAATCGATTTTGCACACAGTTGGACATTGACAATGACGGTGTTCGCCCTGATTGCAGCACTCTTTTTTATCGGTTGTTTCTCTTGGACTAAAGAACGGGTAAAACCCCTCAAGGAAGGGAAAAACAGTTTTCGCGAAGATATCCGCGACCTGTGGAAAAACCGTCCTTGGTGGATTCTGCTTGGCGCAGGGGTTTCCGCACTGATTTTCAATTCCATACGCGACGGCGCTGCCGCCTATTACTTCAAATATTTTGCACAAGACATCGATACGTTACACCTGGGATTCATCGGCAGTTCTTTTTCTCTGACCACCATTTTCCTGGTATTGGGACAAGCGGCCAACATCATCGGAATCCTTTTTGTCACCCCTGTTTCCAACAAAATCGGGAAAAAGCGGACTTATCTCCTGGCGATGGCGTTCGCCACCGTCTTCAGTATTTTGTTCTTTTTTCTCGGTAAAGACGATATTGTGCTGATGATGTCTTTGCAAGTATTGATCAGCGCATGCGCAGGAAGCATCTTCCCATTGCTCTGGTCAATGTATGCCGATATTGCCGACTATTCGGAATGGAAAACCGGACGCCGCGCTACGGGACTGATTTTTTCTTCCTCTTCAATGTCGCAAAAATTCGGTTGGGCGCTAGGCGGCGCATTGGCTGGCTGGATACTGGGATTTTACGGCTTTCGTCCGAATATGGAGCAGACCGAATTGGCTAAAACCGGCATTCGCCTGATGATGAGCCTACTCCCGGCTATCGGAACCCTCCTGTCGGTATTTTTTATCTCCCTCTATCCACTATCGGAAACAAAAATCACCGACATTGCCGAAGCTTTGGAAGAGAACAGAAAAGGCAAAACGCAATGACAGATCCGATACAATTGAAGAGCGCGCTGCAAAAGGAGTTGTTGCAAAACATCCTCCCCTATTGGATGCAAAAAATGCCGGACAACCGAAACGGCGGTTTTTACGGCCGGATCGATGGGAATGAGGTGATTCATCTAAAAGCCAATAAAGGCGCGATCCTGAATGCCCGCTTATTGTGGACTTTTGCGGCAGCGTACCGGATGTTCCGCAATCCGGAATACCTGAAGATGGCTGAACGGGCTTACCGATACCTGTGCGACATTTTTCTCGACAAGACATACGGTGGCGTTTATTGGGAAGTAGACTACCTGGGAAATCCCGTCAATACGAAAAAACAAACCTATGCTCAAGGGTTTGCATTATATGGAATTTCTGAATTTTACCGAGCCACCGGAAGCACGGAGGCCCTGGAATTGGCTGTTTCGTTTTTCCGCCTGATAGAAAAACACGCCTGCGACCCGCTTTACGGCGGCTATCTGGAAGCGTTTTCCCGCGATTGGAACCTCATCGAAGACATGCGACTGAGCTCCAAAGACGCCAACGAAAAGAAAAGCATGAATACACACCTGCATATTCTGGAGCCCTACACCAACCTCTACCGGATTTGGAGAGACCCGGAACTGGAGGCCGCTCAGCGAAAACTCATCAGAATTTTCACAGATAACATATTGAATGCGGAAACATCCCACTTAAACCTGTTCTTCGACGAACAGTGGAATCCGAAATCTACCGGCATTTCATTCGGTCACGACATCGAAGCCGCCTGGCTACTGAACGAGGCTGCCGAAATCTTGGAAGACCCGTCATTGCAGCGCATCGTTCAATCCGTGTCGTTCAAAATCGTCGATGCGGCTTTGCAAGGCCTGCAACCCGACGGAAGCATGATTTATGAAACCCGGGGGAGTCATTACGATATGGAACGCCACTGGTGGGTGCAAGCCGAAACCGTCGTCGGGCTGTTTCACGCTTTCCGAAATTCCGGCAACCAGCGCTATCTTGCGAAAGCCGAAGCGTGTTGGCGATATATTTACGAACGGATGATCGACCGTGTGAACGGCGAATGGTTCTGGAGCGTCGATTCCAACGGAATCCCTAACCGCGAAGAAGACAAAGCCGGATTTTGGAAATGCCCCTACCACAACGCCCGGATGTGTATGGAGATCAATTTGTATTAGAATTTTCGGGACTTATACCGTTTTAATGCCTCTACATAGTAATAGTCGGCGTAAGTTAAGGGAACATCCACTTCGGTCATTGCAGGGATATTTCCTGCCGAATGTGTAAGGATAAATCCGCCGTTTGTTTTCAGTGGTGCAGCATAGGCGGGAGAGGCCAACGTTTCAAGCATTTTTTCAACGTAGCGAATGTATTTTGTCGACAGTTCGGTGTTTACATATTGCGATAATTCGAGCAGAGCAGAACAGATAATTGCAGCAGACGATGCATCGCGCTGCGCGTGAGGAATGTTCGGGGCGTAGAAATCCCAATAAGGAATCCTGTCTTGCGGCAAATTGGGGTGTTCGAGGATAATATTAGTCAGATTTATCGCTTTCTCCAAATAATCGGCATTTTTGGTAAAGCGATACGCCATGGTAAACCCATAAATGCCCCATGCCTGTCCCCGCGCCCATGCCGATTGCTCGGAACAGCCCTGTCCTGCCTGATAATGCTTGATTTTGCCGGTTTCAGGATCGTAATTGATGCCATGATACGCCATTCCGTCAGAGTGAAAATGATTTTTAAGCGTAGTGTTCGCGTGGGCGACCGCGATCCGATAATACGCACTGTCGCCCGACATTTCGGTTGCGCGAAACAACAGTTCCAGATTCATCATATTGTCGATAATAACCACGAAATCATCGTCGCTGCGATTATGTGATTTGATGCAGCCTACTTTCGGGTTAAACCGTGTAGCAAGCGAGCGAGCGCTGTTGAGCAATATATTTCTGTACTTTTGATTCCGGAAAAGCCTGTATGCATTTCCAAAACTGCAATACATCATAAATCCCACATCGTGAGTATCGGTGTTGAACTGTTCTTTTTCGAGCAGTGAAAGCATACGCCTTGATTCGTCAAGCAACGCTTTTTCACCAGTTTCTTCATAGAGATAGAGCAATGTTCCGGGATAAAAACCGCTGCACCACCAATCGGAAGCGCTCGTTTGCAAAGTATCCTTATCATGGTTATACGTTTTAGGGAAACGATCGGATTTTCCCAATTTTTCTTTCATGTACAGATATTGCGATGCCGCCCTTTGTAAAATTGGTGTAACATCTTTGTTTTGCCACTCTGAAACAACAAATTGTTGTCGCTCCACATTCCAACCTTTCACAACTATTGCCGGTTTTCGCCCACATAAATTTTTATTATCTGTTTCTATCGTCACCGACTTGGTTTCGCCCGGCAACAGGGAAAAGAAATTATCGGAATAAAACGACGGTCGCACCGGTTTGAGATTTTCGTCAAGCAACTGCAACTGATTAAAAAAAGCGATGTAAGCCGATGTATTTTCCATTGTTACATCAAAAAAACATCGCTCTTCTTGTTCTCGCGACTGAAAATTTACTTTGAGACTGGCGGGTTTCATTTTGGCCAAATCATCAAATCCGGAGGTAGCGGGACCTGTCAGCGTTTCTTTCCCTCGGTATTTATCTTTAGATCGCCAATAAAAATTTGTTGAGGCAGTATCTCCTTTTTCATTTATCAGGTACAGTTTGATGAAATGCACTTGTGAGATATTTCGTGGAAAGTCGATAGTTAAGACGTCATTAACCACGCCATCTTCAGGAATACTCAAATTTTTGGATTTTTCCCAGATTTTATTTGAGTTAATGTCGAAAACTTGTGCGATTGCCATATAATTGTTAAACGCCTCGTAATAATCGTTTACCACAGAAACGGTATTTTTCAGATAATCGAACTGTATGTGTAGCGGTTCAAGTGAATTGGCTGTATGATAGAGCGATGCGGTAGGCTCAAGCAACCAGTCCCAAAATCGCGCCGCCACCTGTTTTACAGGACAATTATGGTACCAAAAAAGCAAGCCGGAAGTAAACCGATCGCCAAAATCCAGTTTGTTGTAATTCCACGATTCCCAAATACTTTTTGAATTGATTGCGCCTACCAACTGTCCTTTCTGCGCAAATTCATCGATGGATGACGAGACGCCGTATTGGTTTACCAAATCCTTGTAGAGTGTAGTCATCAGATGAAATCCGTTGCCATCGAGGTAATCCCAAACTTCCTTGTTGATGGGGTATAAATCTTCTTCGTCCATCATTTCCCGCAAAGATTCCGCAAGCGGCAAAGTAGGCGCCCCATATTCGGGATTGAACCCGTCGATGCGGCTGCCGCGCGCCGAAGCGGTATTTTCGTAATGCTGCATAGGATTGACCTGTTTATAGGGACTTCCGTCGTGGATTCCTTCACATTCCGATTGCATCTGATAGCCGCGAGTGTCATCCAACGCATCGATTAATTGGCGAGTACCTGTAACTTCAGAGCTTTCGTTTGATGCTACGTAATAGGCCAAAGAAGGATGATTGCGGATTCGTTTAACGGTTGAAGCCACATTATTGAGGTAAAGTCCTTTATCCTGCGGATGACGCGTATCGCCCGTCATCCAAAATTCTTGCCAAACCAGGATACCCCATTCGTCACACAATTGAAAAAAATAGTCCGATTCGGCGATTCCGCCACCCCACATCCGCAGCAGATTGATACCCGCTTGTCGCGTATAACGCAGTTCTGCATAAGTTCGTTCGTCGGAATTTCGCAGCATTGCTTCGGGAATCCAGTTTGACCCCCGTATAAAAAGCCGTTTCCCATTGATATAAAACACCCTTGAATGGTCGGGCGTATTGGTGTCGGAAGTGATTTCCCGAATACCGAAGCGGGTCTTTACAGAATCACAGACGATGCCATCAACAGAAATGCTCAATTTCAATTCATAGAGTTCCTGCGAACCTTTATTTACCGGCCACCACAATCTCGGATTATCCATATTCAGTTGAGGGAATTCGTCGGGTGTAAAGCGAACAGTTAATTCTTCGCCGCGTAAGACAGGCAAAGTTTTTTCAAAAACAATATTCTCACCTGTTATTTCGCCCATTATGGTACAAAAAAGTGTGTCTGTAGAAGTCGAAGGATTGACGATTTCTACCGATACCGTTTCACGCGCTTTGTCGTATCCGGGTTTGGAAAGTTCCGATTTGATAAACGGGTTGCGCAGAGTCGCTCTGCCTGTGGCGTATAAAAAAATGCGCTTCCAAATTCCGGTGTTTCTGTCGCGGATACCGTCCATAAAAGTAAAATCCCAGCCAACAGACATCAACATTGTGGTATTCAGTCCAATATCGCCGTTTCCGCCATTTTGAAATTCCCCGATAGCGCCCCAGCGTTTGGGTTTGACAGTTCCGGGCATATCGACTGGATAAACCTTGATTGCAAGTGCATTCTTTCCACCCACATGGGCAAATTCGGTAATGTCGATATGGGTACGGACAAACATTCCGTTGATTGTCGCCGTCAGATTGCCGTTAAACCACACTTCCGCCCGATAATTGATCCCGTCGGGTTGCAGCCATACAGTTTTTCCGGTAAACGATTCGGGGATAATTATTTCCGTACGAAACCAATAGGTATAAAAATCCCGTCCTGCTGATGAAATATCCGGGATTAATCCTGTTTCCAACTTATTGTTTATTCCGTAATAAGGTTCAGGATATTTTCCGTTATATACAAGCGAATTTAAAACCGTTCCGGGAACGATGGCCGGCAACCATTCGTCGACATTGAAATCAGGCAGCGATATTTTTTCGCCTGACGCATTGAGTTGGTTTGCTTGCATCATTTTCCATTCGTAATTTCCTTGATGTCCATCGCGCGAATCTAAAGCAACTGGCTCTTGAGCGATCATTGCTGCCGCATTGAGAAAGAAAATAAAACAACAGACGGAATACAACAACTTGTTCATTCGGCAATCATTTGATTTGTATTTCTTCTTCTTTTGTCGAAGAATTAATGACTTGCAATCCGGTCACGTCGTCGGCAAAATACGCATAGCGTTCGTCGGATCCCTCGATAGTCAGTTTAACATTGTCGAACACGATATTATCGGCATGCCGGAGATAAAACCCGTAGGCAGGCAACATGACGCCAAACATACGGTTTTCGGGATAACTTGCTTCTGCTTCAGGCACAACAACTTGTGTATCAGCAGCCTTTCCTCCCCCTTTCAGATGCAAATCGGCATTGCGCACAACGACATTCTGAACGCGCAGTCCTGGAACACCTGTAATGGAAGATGCTATCAGCGAAACAGTATTAGCCTTAATATTCTCAATCAGAATATCTTTCAGATAAGAATTGTTCGATGTTTGCCGTTTCCCTAAACGAATGAAAACCGGCGTTTGTACGTCGTTCATTTCGATGTCGGAAACAGTAACATCTTCCATAAATCCACCGTCTACCACTTCAAGCGCAATACCGGAAATGCCTGTGACAGGGTTGGTAACGCCAGGCACGCTTTTTTCCCAAAAGCGGAAAACCGATTTGCTGCATTTTGAAAGCTGGCAATTCGAGACCTTGATATTCCGGAATCCTCCGGCACTTGCCGTCCCGAATTTGATAAAATTGCAGTTGGAGCTTATTTTACAATCCGTTACAGTACAATTTTCTACCACATAGTTGGCATCTTCGCTCTTAAAGCAGATTGCATCGTCGTCGGTATCCAACACGCAATCGGAGATTGTGACATTACGGCTTTCAATATCAAAACCGTCGTTGTTCCAATTGGCGTGACCGTTGACCATGACTTTCCGGATATCAACCCCGTCGCACCGCACGAAGCGAAATGTCCAAAAACCCGAATTTTTCATCGTTACGCCGCTGACGTTAACGCTGTTGCAATCGAGCAGAAGAACGAGCGTAGGGCGGTTAGGAGCATTGTTTTCTTGTGTAAAAGCATCGCCGTTGCCATCGATCACACCTTCACCGGTAATAGAAATATTGTCAGCGTATTCCGCAAAAATCAAGGCTTTACGGCGCCCGGTTCCGGGGTAATCCGTTTCGTTACGACTACCCGAAAGTGTTGCGCCTTTTTCGAGGTTCAGGCAAACATTTTTTCGCAGGAAGATTGTTCCTGTCAGATATTCGCCCGGAGACAGGGAAACTGTTCCCCCACCTTTGGCCGAACAATCATCAATTGCCAGTTGTAATGCGGTTGTGTTTAGGGTTTTCCCATCGCCGATAAGTTTTTGTTTATCCGCATTTTCATTTCCATTTCCGCTACAAGCCGTCAGGTTGCAGATCGCCACCAGGCACAACAATATTCCGGATTTTACAATATAAAAATTCATCAGAAATTTATTTAATATTAACAGTCCAGACATTTATTATCTTTTTGCTCGGAGAAACGATTGTAACCGATTGGGGTGAGGTAAAATCCCTAAATTCGGTTCCAAAAGATTGTGTCACTGTCGCTCCCGATGAGATTGTAAGCGAAACTTTCAGATTTGTTATGTCCGTTCCCGCTTTTGTTGTAACGGTAGCCGTGAGCGCGTCGGCATCCAAAACCGTTGTTGCGGTAATACTTTTGAGGTCTGAACCATAAACCGTTACACCTGTAATATTTGCCAAATCCACCGTTTCCGGGATTTCGATGTCGACTTTTTCGTCGCAGCTCCAAAACGGAAGCAGGCAAATTGTTATCAAAAAATACAATATCTTTTTCATACGTGAATAATTTGTTTAAATAATAATCTATAATAAAAGCATTTACCAATCAGGATTGTTGGGCAGCAAATTGGGATTTCGCCCTGTTACTGCATCCGGAATCGGCATCAGATAGTTTTTCGGAGCTTCGAAAGTCTTCTTTGTCAGTAATATTGGCGTATATTTTGCCACAGGAACATTATTGACCAAACTCCAAGCCACGTCGATGCCGTAAACATCTTTCCCGATAATTTCAGGTCCTTTGCGCCAGCGCATGATATCGAAATAGCGCTTATTTTCAAAGCAAAGTTCGACATGCCGTTCCGTACGGATTTGTTCGCGCAAAGCGTCTTTATTCAGACCGGTGATGCCGGGAAGTCCTCCACGGTTGCGCACTTCGTTCAAAGCATTGTAAATACTTTCGTCGGGAGCCGAAAGGTATTCATTTTTTGCTTCAGCGTAGGTCAGGAGAACTTCTGCATAGCGCAAGACAATCAGGTTTTGACCAGCGCCTTCAAACGGGGCATAACGATTGGGAGTGCCGCCGCGCTTCGACGGGTCGATGTGTTTTTTGATATAATAACCGGTCATCGTGTAGGAATTGGTGCCGCGTTTCATCGCTGAATTGTTCTGTTCCACCCATCTCTCTTCGCCGGTTGTTGAATTAACCTGTTTAATGAAATACGTAGGCGCTGTGTAGAGATTCGTACCGCGCCACGCCACGCCATCGTAGAGAATATCGGCATAGAAACGCGGTTCGCGATTCTCGAACGGGTGTGCCGCGTGCTGCGGGTTATTCCAGTCGAAAGCGGAGCCGTCGGCCATACGAAATACATCCACAATATTTTGAGTGGGCGTATTGCGTCCCCAACCACCATAAGAGCCGTCGGTATTTTGTCCGTAACTGCCCGGATGCGACACGCCCATCAAGTCGTGTTGCCTCCGTCCGGTAGCGGAAGTATAATCAATGCCATCCACCATATATTGGATATCGAAAATGACTTCAACATTGTATTCATTGGCCTCCAGGAAAAGCGAATGATAAGACGACACCTTGTCGGCGGCATTTTTGCCGAAAAGGTCATACTTGCCTTTCAGATCGCCATTAATCAAAATATCGGCAGTTTCGTATGCTTTTTTATAATACTCGCGGGCTTGCGATTCGCCGATGATCTCAGGCATTACGCCTGCGAAATAGAGATAAGCAGTGGACAGCATACCCACTGCCGCGCCTTTGGTAGCGCGCCCGAGTTCGGCATTGGGAATATCTTTCGGCAGATAGGCGGCCGCTTTCTCAAAATCGGCTATGATAAAGTTTACAACCTCAATCTCGTTGTCACGAGCCAGGAAAATATCCTCTTCAAAGCGATTTTGCGGTTTGTCAATGAGCGGCACTTTCCCATAAAAACGAAACAGTTCGAAATATAACATAGCCCGCCAGAAGTGCATATCACCTAGATACCGTTCTTTTTTATCCTGCGGGAGGGCGGTGGAACCGTTCAATCCTTCGATCGCATTGTTTACCTTGCGGATATTGGTATAGCTGTCTTCCCACCGTAGCAAAGCGCCAAGTGAAGAAGCCTTGCCCCATTGTGAATAGGTGTAGAGATTGCCTGCATTGTACCACATATCGCCTGTCATAAAATTGTCGAACATGGCAGGCGCACCTCCTATATTGTCGCGGCTGGCACGACTCGACCAGACGTAGAGCGGTCCGTTGATGCTTTGATAAACATCGTTGACATACAGTTCAATACTTTGGGGGCTGTCCCATACGCCGCTGTCGGCAATCCTGTCGGTAGGCGTGATGTCGAAAAAATCACTGCATGACACAAATAATACGGTCAGTAGGATTATTGCTGGATATGAATTAATTTTTTCCATTGTTGTGTTGAATTAAAAGGTTGCTGTTAGACCAATCGTTGAAATGAATTGCTGCGGATAGGCAGTGAATTGTTGCGCTTCGGGGTCGAAATCCTTGTGAGCATTGGTATAAATTGTCCAAACATTGTAGAAATTTGCCGAAAGGCGCAGATTTGACATGCCGACTTTGCGAATCCAATTGGGATTAACTGAATAGCCTATATCTATTGATTTGAGTTTTGTATATGCAGAATTGATCACCCAGTAATCTGAGGCTACATAATTCATCGCAAAATTTGTCGAACGCAAGCGCGGATAGGGCGCATCGGGATCAGGATTATCCGTTGTCCAGGATTTGTAATGATCGACTCGCGCCTTGCCGTCTGCAAATGGACGACGGACGCCGCGGTCTGCCGTTCCAAGATAATAGTTTGAACGACCTGTACCTTGGAAAAACAGCGCCAAGTCGAAATTTTTCCAGGTGGCTTTCAGATTGTATCCCCACATCACTTGCGGAATACTCGAAAGTCCGATGCGTACGATATCTTCGCTGTCGATTTTGCCGTCGCCGTTGATGTCGACGTATTTTATATCGCCCGGCAAAGTACTTGCATCTTGAAATGCCCAATTTTTTATTTCTTCTTCATCTTTGAACAAGCCTGCCGAACGGTATCCCCAAATCTGCGAAGACGCCAAGCCGGTGGTACGGCGTCGGGGATTGTAGAGCGTACCTTGATTTTCGTGATTCTCGATAATTTGGTGGCGGGTATAGGTAAAAATAAATGAATTGGAAAGCCTTAGATTTTCACCAATTTTGGTATTGTTTGTAAGCGTGATATCCGTACCCCAACGAACATCTTCGCCGGCATTTTCTTGTGCCAGGGCGATACCGTATTCCGCAGGAACCACAGCCGTAGGGCTTACAATCTTGTCACTGCGTTTTTCGCGATAAAAATCAAATTCCAACCCAAAGAGGCCTCTCCACATATTGAGGTCGAACCCCACATCGGTTTTCCAGACAGTCTCCCAAGTCAAATCGGGATTGGCCTCCAATGTAGCATAGATGCCTTGCACGCGGGTTTCGGTGCTGCCGGTTCCCCAGACATAGCTGTTGGCGGGCGTATAAGACGACATATATGAGAATGCCGAGCCGACAGGATTACCCGATTTTCCGTATGAGAACCGTAATTTTAGATTATCGATACTGCCGCGAGAAAATGCCATGAAGGGTTCTTGAGAAATGCGCCAACCAAGGGAAGCTGAGGGGAAGAATGCGCCCCTTTTACCGGGTGCATACAGATATGTTTCATCGTAGCGTCCGGCAAGTTCCAGCAAATATTTTTGATTGTAATTGTAACTGACACGTCCGACGGCGCCCCATTGGGCTGTTTCGCCGGAATTTCCGCTCATTGTCCATTTTTCTTTGTCGGAAGTGCCCCTATCCAGTTCCGGAATCAGGAAATCAAATTCCGTTTTGCCGGTGGTGGTTGTCAAAGATTCCGTCCAACGCGCTTCAAAGAGCGCCAAAGCGGTAATGGCGTGCTTGCCGAATACATGGTTGTAGTTCAAACTGCCGTTGAAAGTGTACCAATCCCAGCGTTTGTATTCCTGTCCCAGTGTAGGACTGCTTGTTTCCGACAAATCGATCCTTTCGTATTCGCCCGACGGCGTCAGATTATAATACGACAAAGGCAATATCCAATTTTTCAAATCCTTGTGCTGTTTATCGTAATTGAAGGCTATTTTTGCCGAGAGTCCCTGGACAAAAGGCAATTGCTGTTCGACGGTAATGTTCGATGTCGAGATTTCGTTCTGTTCGTCGTATATGCCGCGATTGTACATCGCTTCGTGCATACTGATTCCAAGAGAAGATTGGAATGCCGAAAGTCCATTGCTGTAAACATCAGGTTCTTCGGGAACGGCGCGGTAGAGGCGCTCCATAATTTGGCTTGCCCCCAGTCCGCTCATACTTAAAATATCCCTCATGAAAGAATTATCCAATGAGACTTTCGTGGTAGATGTCGCCTGAATATCGACATTGGAGCGCACGGTATAACGGCGATAATCCTGTCCGCCGAACATACTGTTTTGGAAAACATAGCCCAAAGAAACGAACGCCTGAATCTTGTCCGTACCGCCGGAAATGGTGACATTGTGTTTCGTGGCTTTGGATGTTTTCATATAATTTCCTATCCAGTCGGTGTTGGGGTAACGATCCGGGTCAGTGCCGTCGCGGTACAAGGCTATTTCTTCGGCAGGCATCATTTGCTCCGTCAGACCGTCCATTTCCAATGCTTTATTGCGAAATTCAAAATAATCTGCTGAACCCATAAATTCAGGGATACTCATCGGTTTTTGTGAACTCAACTCGCCTTTGTAGGTAGCTGTAATTTTACCGGCAGAGCCGCGTTTGGTTGTGATAAGGATCACTCCGTTAGCGCCTTTCAATCCGTAAGGAGCGACTGCAGCGGCATCTTTCAGGACTGATACCGATTCTATATCTTCCTGATTAACCCGATCGCCCGGACGCTCTACGCCATCGACCAAAATCAGGGGTGATGAGCCTCGGACATAAATGGAAGCGCCATCATTGCCCGGCGCTGCATCTGCCTGAAAGGTAATCACTCCGGCAACTTTACCGCCGATATTGGTCGAGAGACGCGGGGCGGGCAATACGGTCAATTCCGCTCCCTTGACGGAAGCAACCGCCGAAGTCATTGTGAGGCGTTTTTGAGTGCCGTAACCGACCACGACCACCTCATCAATCAACTGCTCGGATTCCATCAGGACGATACTTAATGGGTCGCTGCCGACAACGCTCACGGTTTCTGTCTTGTAACCGAGGTAAGCAACTGTAATTTCCGGGTTTGCCGCCTTTGTCCCCAGACTGAATTGTCCTTCTGCATCCGTTATGGTAGCAGAAGTCGTGCCTTTGACAGTTACGATCGCACCAATGATGGGTTCTCCGGAAGAATCCGTCACTACGCCCCTAATTGTCACTTCGCGCTGCTGTACGGACTCCGTGGTTTTCACTTCTGCTTGAATATGAGCTACAACCAAGCAGAACAATGTAATTACAAAAAAGATTTTTTTCATACGTCAATAATTTGTTTTTCATTGGTCGTATGGAACTCGCATGTCATTGTTGTCATCACCTTGGATGTTTGAAAATCTTGCTCGTTTCATACGTGAAATAAAAATGATATTTAATTTTGCCGCTAATTTAATGGGTTTATCCCAACCGGCAAGTGCCAAAATTTGCCAAATATATGCGCAAATCAAAAAATAATTAACAATAATACACTTTTGGCAAAGATGAGCACCCTGTAAAATTGAAAAAACAAATGAAAAAATTTGAATTTATTAAAATAAACCCTTATCCTTGCAACCTAAAACAACAATGCCAATGAATCACAAAATGCTTTGTTTCCTTACGTATTGTCTGGTCTGCATCAACGCTTATGCCGACAATTTTCGTCAAATCAGCAGCAAGGAAGGGCTTTCTAACAGTTCGATTACCTGTATGCTTCAAGACAGCCGACGCTTCCTGTGGGTCGGAACTTTCGATGGACTGAATTGCTACGACAGCAAAGACATCCATATTTACAAGCCGGATATAAACAATCAGAACAGCCTGTCGAGCAATGTGATCCGCAATATTGTTGAAACAGAAAACAATTACCTTTGGATTAGCACAAAACAGGGATTGAACAAACTGTCGCAACGCAACAACCGCATCGAAGAATATTACGATGAATTTAAAGACGATTCGCGCATTGCCAGCGACAGTCGAGGAAATATCTTTGTCCTGGGCAAAAAGGGCTTTATTTCGCTATACGATAAGAATAAACGCCATTTCGTCGATCTGCCGGTGAACAGCGAAATCGAATCCGTCCGTACAGCTTTTTTTATAGACCCAAAGGATACAATTTACATCACCTACAACGGAAAAATTGAAAGATATACGGTCAATACCGATCATCCCGACCGTCCAATAATCCTGCAACACCCCAATTTTAGTCACCCTTATCGGATTGATTATGCCTTCTACGATAAGGAACAGATATTGTTTATCGACAGTCTCGGCGACTTATTTGTCTCTGATTTAGAGCAAACTGTTTTTATACGAAATATACATGCGCTAATAGAAGATAATGGCGTAATCGACGCGATGATTTTCGACGGTTCCAATATTTTGATTGGATTCCGGACAAGCGGACTGTTTTGCCTTCGTTCACAAATGCATTTCGAGCCGGAGAAAATGAAAATCAATTGCGGCGTCTTCTCTCTTTTGAAAGACGAAAGGCAAAACATTGTGTGGATAGGAACCGACGGACAGGGAGTATACGAATGGACAAAGGACAATTACTCTTTTAAAAGCATAACATTAAACCAATTGCCGGTAAAAAAAGAACGTCCTGTAAGAGCCATTGTTACCGATGCTTTCGATAATTTGTGGTTCGGTACAAAAGACAATGGTGTGATCAGAATTGGCAAATACAAAAATTCAACCGATTATACGCCCGCCAATGTTGAACATTTTACAACCAACGAGGGGTTGAGTAACGATGCGGTTTTTGCCCTGACTTGCAGCAATAAAAAACAGGTGATGTGGATAGGCTCCGACGGTCCCGACCTCAATTATTATTCCTACTCCGACGGAAAAATCCATACTTTAAAGAAAAATATGGCCACCCAGTTTTCATATATCCATTCACTGCTTGAAATAGGAGATTCAGCGCTGTATGCGGGCACAGGAAATTCCCTGTTGAAAATCTTTATCCAAAGACGGGGAAACGAGTTGGAAGCCATAGCGAGTAAAAGATTTAATTTCAATGTAATAAACAACCAGATTTTCAACCAGATATTCGCTTTGAAAATGGAAAACGACTCTATTTTGTGGATCGGTATGCGAGGCAACGGACTGATTCGTTTCAACACGCAAACGGAAGGCTACCGACTGTTCACTTTCGACGAAAACGGCATCGCGCCGATGAACGATATCCTTTGTATCCATCAGGACAGAAACAAATGCTTATGGCTGGGGACAAGTTACGGGTTGATCCGTTTCCAGATGCGCCCTGACGGCAGTTATGAATACAAAAACTACAACGAAAACAGTGGATTGCCCAATAACACCATTCACGGTATTTTGGAAAACAGCAAGGGTGAACTGTGGTTGAGCAGCAATACGGGCATTATGCTGTTTGATACGAGTAAAGAAACTTTCCGCCGCTTCAACCAAAAAACAGGCTTGAAAATCATCGAATTTTGCGATAATGCCTATTTCAAAAACGAATCCGACGGCGTTTGCTTTTTCGGCGGTGTGGACGGAATTGTTGAGATACAGCAGGAAAAAAATGAGATAAAACACTTTGTTCCTGATATTTATTTTACCGGACTTCGTGTTTTTAACCAAAATTACAATATCCACGATTTTGAAAAAGTAAAAAATAATAAACCGTACATCGAATTAAACCACAAACAGAATTTTTTCACTATCACTTTTGTGGCAATGGATTTTATCAATGGCGGGAACAGCCACTATTCCTACCAATTGCAAAATTTCAGCGACGTGTGGATCAATACTTCTTCCAACGAGGCGCAATTTACCAATATACCACCGGGCAGTTACTCGCTCAAAGTCAAATATCAGGACGGAATAACAAAAGGCGAAAATCCGGTGCAGCAAATTGCAATCGTTATCCAACCGCCGTGGTATATAACTTGGTATGCCAAAGTGATTTATACTCTCATTGCGGCAGGATTGCTCTTTCTTGTTTGGCTTTTGATAAAAAACAGATATGAAGAAAAAAAGCGGAATATGACACGGTTTCTGGATGAAAAATACAAAGAAGAATTGCAAGAACGAAAACTTCGTTTTTTTACCAATATTACACACGAGTTTTGTATGCCGCTTACACTGATTTACGGCCCTTGTGAGCGTATTCTCAATCACGACGGCAGCGATTCATTCGTAAAGAAATACGCCAAAATCATCAAGTCAAACACCGAACGCCTCAACAACCTGATTCAGGAAGTAATAGACTTCAGAAGAATGGAAACCGGGAATAAAATCTGTCACATTCAGCGTCTGAATATAAGCCGATTATTATCGGAAATCGCTGAATCGCTGAACGAATTGGCTGAACGCAACCATATTTCTTTTCAACTTTTATATGATCAGGAGATTATCTGGAATACCGACTGCGATTGTTTCCTGAAAATCATCAACAACCTTGTCTCAAATGCTTTCAAATATACGCCGACAGAAGGACAAATCGTCGTGTCGGTAAATATTGCAGAAAATATCCTGAAACTGACGGTTTACAACACAGGAAAAGGTATCAGGCAAGAGGATATTCCTCGGATATTCAACCGTTATACGGTTTTGGATAATATCAAGGAAAATGCCATCAAAGAACTTTCTTCCCGCAATGGTTTAGGAATGGCTATATGTTTGAGTATGACGGAATTACTACAAGGAACAATCGAAGTCGACAGCGAAATAAACAAATATGTGCGGTTTACCGTATCACTCCCGTACCTGGAGGTAACAGAAGGAACCGGTGAAGATCGACCTGCCTCAACCAACCTGTTGAACCCGTCGGAGTTTATCAAAGAAACCGAAAGTGTCAGTGATGAGTTTCAAGAAGAATTTGCCGCACCGGAAAAAGGCAAAATGCGGATTTTGGTTATAGACGACAACAAGGACCTGCTGTATATGATTAAGGAGACGCTTTCTGCCGAATATACGATAATCACTGCTTCCGACGGCGAAAAAGGCTTGCAGGTGCTGAAACAGTCCATGCCCGACTTGATTATTACCGACATTATGATGCCCCATCTGGACGGAATTTTGTTGACTCAACAACTGAAACAAAATCGCCACACGATGCACATCCCCTTGATCATCCTTTCTGCCAAAAATATGACCAACGATCGAATCGAAGGATTTGAATCAGGCGCAGACGCCTACATCTCCAAACCCTTCGATGAAAAATACCTGAAAACTGTTATCAAACGACTGATAATCAACCGAAAAAGCATGGAAGAATACTACAACTCATCGGCGAGCGCATACGAATACAGCAGCGGACAATTATTGGAAAAGGAGGACAAAGAATTTCTGCAAGCGGCTATCGGAATAATTCACGAAAATCTAGACAAAACCGAATTTCTGCCGGAAAATATGGCTGAATGTCTGAATATCAGTGTCCGAAATTTATACAGGAAATTAAAAACGCTTGGACAACCGTCTCCAAAAGATTTTATCAAGGAACAACGCCTCATTCATGCAGCCAAACTGTTGCAAACTTCCAACCAAACCATTCAGGAAATTATGTATAAAACCGGATTTTCCAATCGCTCTCATTTCTATAATGAATTTTCCAAACGACACGGATTAAAACCCAAAGAATACCGCACAAGAAATAAGTTGAGCGACGACTCGCTATGAACAATACTCGCAATTCACAACGCCCGGATGTGTATGGAGATCATTCCCGAATGAGGAAACTCTGATATACCCGCAGAAAGAAATCCATGTCGTCTTTCGTCAGATACTGATGAACGGGGATGAATACGGCGTTCTCTTTATAAAATACACTCGATTCAATGCCGTTATTCCAATAGAGATGCTTTATATTTTCACCATTTATATCGACGTTATCTATATTAAATATGAAAACGCCGGGCACCTGATTCGCTTCGAGCGCAAAGCGGGGCGTCAAACCGCAAGCGCTGAAAATTGTTGACAAATAGCCGTAATTTTCTATGCGTCTGCAGATTATCGCATCTCTATCCTGCAAATAATGATTGAAGCAGGCAGTGATGTAATTGCGCACCGGTTCCGGCTCTCGATAGGTGATCGCTTTATGATTGGCGCTTTTGCGCACACGCAAAATGCCTCCCAGCTGCATCGGCATGATCTTCGGCAGACTGTAAACGACAAAATCCCCGACCCGACCTACCGAGTTTTCTTTATTTTGTGAGAAAAAAGCATGGGCGCAATCTTCAATAATCGGCAAACGGTATTCTTTGAGTTGAGAGAGATTTTCATACGGGAACCCAAATTCATGGTTTACCAGCAAGACTTTGGTCTTCGGTTGCATCTCCCTGTCCCATTGACAGTATTGCTCGATGGTGCGGGTGACACAACTGCTGATATAGAAATTGCCCGATGTGGTCAGTATGGTGACAACATCGTCCGGCTGCAAGCCCAGCGACTCCAAAGCCAGGGCAATGGCTTTACGGGCGTTGACCGTAACGATGGAATCGTAATCATCCTCAAGAAAAAAATCCAATGCCGGACAGTGCTTTTCCGCTATCTTGCGGTTGGCAAAAGCATGCTCCGTCCGGAACGGGCTTATTTTGTAATGCGGCAACAAATAAACATCCGGATTAAAAACAATATTGTCTATGAGCTTCATACGTAATGATTTTTTGCTTTCCTTCCTGCGAAGATAAGAAAATCTTTTCAATTGACGCATGGAATACAAAAAAAGTTTTTACCTTTGTCGCCGTAACGGTCTTCTTTCCCATTTCCGGGAAAGAATTAAAAGGGAACCGGGTGCAAATCCCGGACAGTCCCGCTGCTGTGAACTTCGTTCAATTACGAATGACGAATCGTTTTTGAAAATTGGAGAAACAATACTCAAATCCACTGCTCCGAAGAGGGCGGGAAGGGCGTTTCGAAGATGAAGTAAGTCAGAAGACCTGCCGTCGCATGATACTGATTTCAGTAGCTTTCGAGGAAAAAAGCGATGATATTTCAAAATCAATATTTCAGAAACAGCCTTGTTCTTTTCCTAGCGTATTGTACGTCGGCAGGCGTGACGGCGCAGGAGACTGCAGATACCTCAAAAATCGTTCGGAATCTGCAGGAGGTGGAGGTGTCGGCAATCGGGCGACCATCATTTTCGCGGTCTACCGCTCCGTTGCAACTGTTGCAAAGCAGTGAACTGGAGAAAATCAACGCGCTGGAAGTCGCCGATGCCGTCAAATTTTTCTCCGGCGTTCAGGTAAAAGACTACGGCGGAATCGGCGGTTTGAAAACCATCTCCGTGCGGAACCTTGGGGCGAATTACATTTCCATCTCCTACGACGGGATTCCCGTTTCCGACTACCAAACCGGACAGATCGACTTGGGCAGATTTTCGCTCGACAATGTCTCGATGATACAACTCAATACCGGCGAAAGCGACGACCTCTTCCGGACAGCGCACGCTATGGCATCCGCCGGCGCATTGCAAATCATCACAGCAAACGGTCCGGACACTGCGAGCCGCAACCGGATAAAAGCCTCGCTCAAAACCGGGTCGCTCGGATTGATCAATCCTTCGCTGTCAATCGCGCACAACCTGAATCGGTCCTGGTCGCTCGGACTTACCGCCGAATGGCTGAAAACCAACGGCGACTACAAATTCAGACAGTATTATGGCTATAACAACGACTCCAGTTCAGTCGAAAAACGGAATAATTCGGACGTGGACAACCGCAAATTAGAAGCCAACCTGTACGGACGCTTCCGAAACGGAGGATCGTTGGCATTGAAAGCCTGTTATCATCATGACGACCGGGGTCTTCCGGGTCCTGCCACCTATTACAATTCCTATTCCGGTGAGCGGCTGGACGTCAGGAATGTGTTCTCCCAGGCAAATTATACACAGTCGCTGACCGACCGGCTGGATTTCATGACCAACCTCAAATTCAGTTACTCGGATATGGATTATGTCGATATACGGTCGATCTACCCCAACGGACGCAAAGAAAACGCATATTTCCAACGGGAATACTACACAAACGCGACTTTCCGCTACTCGCTTTCGCCTGTTTTCTCGCTGGCATGGGCAACGGACTACGCCTACGGCAACCTGAGCAACAACCTCAGCAACTGTGTTTTCCCGTATCGCATCACTTGGTTAAATTCTTTTTCGGCAAAATATGAATGTAGCTATCTGGTTTTGACGACCAGTATTACGGGAAATTCCACCACCGACAAAGCAAAACTGGACAATCGCTCGGACACGCAACGCCGGATTTCGCCATATACCGGATTCTCGTGGCAACTGTCGGACAAATTGCCGCTGCGGATTCGCGGCTATTACAAGCATACCTTCCGGATGCCTACTTTTGGCGATCTCTATTATTCCAGCGTGCCACCCGCAGACCTGAAGCCGGAAAATGCCGATCAATACGACTTGGGACTGACCTGGATCATCGGCGCAAAATCGATTGTGCAAACCATTGGCATTTCGCTGGACGCTTACCTCAACCGCATCGAAAATAAAATCGTCGCCCTGCCGGTCAACAGCATGTTCCTCTGGTCGGTTCAGAACTACGGTAAGGTATTGATAAAAGGCGCAGACCTTAATCTGGAGACACGGCTGGTTTTCGCGGATTTTTCAGCGCATCTGAAAAGCGTATATACCTATCAGCGAGTGACAGACAGAACGTTGCCGGATACAAAAATGTATAACCAACAACTGCCTTACACGCCCATTCATTCACTGTCGGGCATATTGGGAATCGAAACGCCCTGGCTGGAGGCGAATTACACGCTATTGTATTGCGGGAAAAGATATTACGAGCGAATCAACCGCCCGGAATACCACATGGAAGCGTATGCCGATCAGGGCATCTCGTTGGTTAAAACCATCGCTGTAGGGAAAATGAAATGGAGACTCACGGCGGAATGTCTGAATCTTTTTAATGCACAATATGAGGTGGTGCGGTCGTATCCGATGCCGGGCAGGACATTTCGGGTGGGAGCGAAGTTAGAAATTAGAAGTTAGAAATTAGAAGTTAGAAGTTAGAAGTTAGAAGTTATGGAAATGAAGGTGAATTTAGTGAAGTGGGGGTTATTGGGTTTGGTGGTTGGTATTTTTTTTGCCTGCGACGACCCGACAGTGGAAGAAACGGTCGTTCCGAAAACCTCGAACAGTGGCGTTTTTATTTTATTTCAGGGTAGCTGGGGTAAAAACAATGCCGGGATTACGTATTACGATCTTGAAACAAAGGAAACGACTTTTGATCTGACCAAAGGCAGCCTGGGAGACAATGCGATGGACATGCTGCACTACGGATCGAAATTGTATGTGACGGTCTCTGAATCAAGCGTGTTGACAGTCATGGACATCGCAAACAAAACCGTGATCCGGAGGATCAGCCTCAACGACGAAAGCGGCAATCCGCGCAATCCGCGCTACCTGGCATGTCACGAGGGGAAACTCTTCGTCTCTACCTACGACGGCCATGTATTGCGCATGGATACGACCAATCATCAGGTGGAAGCGACTGTTGCGGTAGGCCCGAATCCCGAAGGAATCGCGGTGGCACAAGGCAAACTCTATGTGGCAAACAGCGGCGGCTACCTCCCGAATTACCACAACACGGTGTCGGTAGTCGATCTCGCCACGTTCAAAGAAGAGCGCACGATCACCGTCGGACTTAACCCTGTTGTCCTGAAAGCGGATCAATACGGAGATATCTACCTGACATACAACGGGAATTATTTCGATATCCCGTCCGGATTCCAACGGATCGACACAAAAACCCATTCAGTCTATCCGATGGATCAAATACAGGCGAGCAATTTTACGATTGTCGGCGATTCGTGTTATTTCTATGGTGTGCAATATGATGAGAACTGGGCGACGGCGTGTAATTTCGGCATTTTCGATGTGAAGACCGAAGCGCTGCTTTCCGATCCGGTCATCACCGACGGCACCAAAATCAATACTGCTTACGGGATAGGAGTGGATCCGTTCACCAAATGGGTGTATATCTCCGATACCGACTATCAGAATCCGGCAACCATCCAGGTCTTCAACCCGCAAGGAAAAAAGCAAACGAGCATCGAGGCCGGACTCAATGCTACGCAGTTTTTGTTCTATTAATCCCCTACCCGCCCGCCATGAAACAGATTTGCGTTCCTTTGTGGTTGCTGATGCTTGCAATGTTTGCCTGCAACAGGAACACCGCCCGGAATGTCGGAGACCAACCGGCCGACAGTGCCGCCATAAAATATGCACAGGGGTTCACTTTCCGCAAGACGGAATCATATACGGAAGTCTGTGTTTTCAACCCGTGGACGAATGGGAAAGTGCTGCAACGCTACCTCCTGGTGGACAAAGGGGCTGCCGTGCCCGACAACCTCCCCGAAGGCGAACTCATCCGCACACCGCTGGAACGCGTAGTCTGCTTTTCCGCCGTTCAGTGCGGTGTATTGAACGAGCTCGACCGAATTGGGACGGTCGTCGGTGTCTGCGAACCGGAATATTTTAGCAAATTCCCGTCGATCGGTCTAGGACTGAAGACCGGACGGGTGACTGACCTCGGCGTGGCTGCCAACCCGAATATTGAAAAAATCCTGTCGTCGGAACCGGAAGTGATCTTCACTTCCCCGCTGAAAGAAGCCGGTTACGGACAACTGGAGAAGATGAATCTGCCGTTTGTCGATTGTGTGGACTACATGGAGGCCACTCCGCTGGCGCGTGCAGAATGGATCCGCTTCTATGCCCTGTTTTTCAACCGCGAAGCCTTTGCCGACTCGCTGTTCCGCACCATCGTCGATGAATATGAAGCACTGAAATCGCTTGCAGCTTCCGTCACCGACAGGCCAACCGTCCTCACCGAAACGCCCTACCGAAACACCTGGTATTTGCCGGGAGGAAAGAGTTATGCCGCTCATTTGTTGAAAGATGCCGGAGCCGCCTATTTATGGGAAAACGACGACGCCACCGGATCATTGGCGCTGGCATTCGAAACGGTGCTGGACAAAGCCGAACATGCCGACTTTTGGCTGATCAAATGTTTCCGAGAGCACGACCCGACTTACAGCGATTTATTGAGGGAATACGAGTTGTATGCCTCGTTCGACGCTTTTCGACACCGGAATATTTTTGTCTGCAATACGGAAAAAGCCAGCTATTATGAGGAACTATTGATTCATCCGGAATATGTGCTTAAAGACCTGATCCGGATTTTTCATCCCGACCTGATCCCAGGATATACGCCGAAATACTATGTCAATATGAAAGAATAACCACACCTGCGGCAACAGAAAGATTACCAGGCAAACAATGGATAATCGCTCATCATGCGGTTTACTTTTTCCCTGACGGCAGTAATCACCGAATCGTTTCCGGCATTAGAGAGCACGGTATCAACCAGTTCGACGATTTCGCCCATGGAAGTTTCTTTGATGCCGCGGGTGGTTATTGCAGGCGTCCCAAACCGCAAGCCGGAAGTGAGGAACGGGCTGCGACTATCAAACGGCACCATATTTTTATTAGAGGTGATATCGGCTGCCACCAACGATTTTTCTGCTTCCTTGCCGGTGAGTTCCGGGAACTTGGAACGCAAGTCGATCAATATCAGATGATTGTCTGTTCCGTCGGAAATAATCTTATAGCTTTTATCCATCAATGCTTGCGCCATCGCATCGGCATTTTTGCGGACTTGCTGCTGATAAATTTTGTAGGAAGGATCGAGGGCTTCGCCGAAAGCGACGGCTTTGGCGGCAATGATATGTTCCAACGGTCCGCCCTGAACGCCGGGAAAGACGGCGGAATCCAGCAGCGACGACATCATCCGGATTTCACCTTTCGGCGTGGTCTTCCCCCATGGATTTTCGAAATCCTTCCCCATGAGGATGATTCCGCCGCGGGTGCCCCGAAGGGTCTTGTGGGTGGTGGAAGTGACGATATGGGCATATTTCAACGGATTGTCGAGCAACCCGGCGGCAATCAGTCCGGCAGGATGCGCCATATCGACCATGAAGATGGCGCCGATGGCATCGGCAACCCGACGAATGCGGGCATAATCCCATTCTCGCGAATAAGCCGAAGCGCCGCCGATGATCAATTTGGGTCTTTCGGCAAAGGCAGTCGCTTCCAACTGGTCGTAATCGATATAGCCTGTATCTTCCAGCACATTGTATGCCAACGCTTGGTAGACCAATCCCGAAAAATTAACCGGCGATCCGTGGCTCAGGTGTCCGCCGTGGGACAAGTTCAGCCCGAGGAATTTATCGCCAGGCTTCAAGCAGGTCATAAAAACCGCCATGTTGGCTTGCGCACCCGAATGCGGCTGCACATTCACCCATTCGGCTCCGAACAATTGTTTGAGTCGGTCGATGGCAACCAGTTCGCTTTGGTCGACGACCTCGCAACCGCCGTAATAGCGCTTGCCGGGATAGCCTTCGGCATATTTATTGGTTAAGCAGGAACCGGCGGCCTGCATGACTTGTTCACTGACAAAATTTTCGGAGGCAATCAATTCAATGCCTCTCCGTTGGCGTTGATATTCTTTATCGATAATATCAAAAATCACAGTATCTCGTTTCATATTCAGGATGATTGTGTTTTGTTTGCATTATTGTTTCTGGAGTTGCAAAGATAAGGGATTTCGTTCGGATTGTATGTTCAATCGCAGATATTTTTTATATTTGCCGAATCGTTAGTTATAAACCAATGGATGAAGATAGATTGATATGGAAAAGCTTTAAAGACGGAGCAGAATCTGCGCTGTCTTGTATTTATCATCAAAATATCGATCTGCTCTTTTCCTACGGGAAGAAATTTACTTCCGACGAAAATATGGTGCTGGACAGCATTCAGGATTTGTTTTACGATCTGATCCGGTATCGTGAAAAACTGGGCGAGACGGACAATATCCGGTTTTATCTGCTGAAATCTTTCCGCCGAACGCTAGTCCGAGCCATTGAAAAACAGAAACGGCTCTCGGAGCTCGACGATCAGGAGTTCGACACGGAAGATGACCGTACATTTTCGGCTGAAGAACGATTCATCGAAACGGAAGAATCGACACGACAACACGTCCTGCTGCGCAAAGGCTTACGGAAATTAAACGCTAAACAACGCGAACTCTTCTACTATAAATTTACATTGGGTTACGACTACCCGCAAATCTGCGAATTGATGTCGATCTCCTACGATTCGGCTCGCCAATTGGTTTCGCGCGGCCTCAGTACACTGAAAACATACGTGAATAAGCAAGGTGAAACAGGGGTGAGTGCATAAAATTTTTTTAAAATCGTTTTGAAGAACGAAAAAGCATTGTACCTTTACATATTATTACTAAAATGATCTATTATGAACAAATTGATTGAAATGAAAAGGAGCTGTATGTGCGTCCTTGCATTGGCGGTATTTGCATTGTTGGCGTCAGCGCAAGGCATCGACGAAACAGTTATGCAACAGGCATTTATCTACGACGACATCTATGACTTCAGTGAGGAATTGTGTGCGGTGAAAAAAGATGGCAAAGTCGGTTTTATCGATACCGAAGGACGGGAAGTCATCCCTTGCATATACGAAATGGGGGGATTGAGTGAGTTCATGAATGCGAGGAAGGCGAATTATGAATTTTCCGAAGGACTGGTAGCCGCGCGGTTGGGAGGAAAATGGGGATTCATCGACCGCGAAGGCAATATGGTTGTCCCCGCCATCTACGATTATGCACTCCCGTTTTATGACGGATATGCCAGGGTCGTTCGCAACACCAAATGGGGCATCATCAACCGACAGGGAGAAGAAGTAATCCCTTGCCAATATGGATCAAGAGGTTCGGGCGTTTCCGAATTCTACGAAGGATTGGCCGTGGTGAATGAGTTCAAAACCGGAGGCGGAAAAATCGGATTTGCCGATACTGCCGGACAGATCGTAATCCCGTGTATTTACGACAGACTTTTTTCTATAAGCCAAAATGCGTTTCTCATACAAAGGTGGAATGTTGAGACTACTTTTAGTGTTGATTTGGATTATTTTACCTTCAAGGACGGATTGGCGGCAGTAAGGTTGGACAAAAAAATGGGTTATATAGATAAAACCGGAAAAGAAGTGATTCCATGCAAATATTTCATGGTCGGTTTCAGCGACTTTTCGGAAGGATTGACCGAAGTGGCGTACTCAGATAAAAAAATGGGGAAACTTTTGTTAGGATATGTCGACCGCGAAGGCAACGAAGTAATTCCACCGCAGTATGAGGATTCCAGGCCTTTTTCCAATGGACTGGCGCGTGTGATGTTAAAAAAGAAATGGGGCGTTATCAACAAACAAGGCGAAGTGGTCGTCCCTTTCATTTACGACGTAATCAGTGAATTTTCCGAACATTTGGCCGCTGTCATCAAAGACAATAAAATAGGATTCGTCAATGAAAAAGGTGAAGAAGTGATTCCTCCTCAATATAACAAAATTAACGAAGAGGACATTAAGATCATTGATTATACAAGAGAGATAAGTTGTGCAATCAAGGATGACCCAAAATCCAAGCAAGCATATACGCCAATTGCTAAACCTGAGTGGTATAATTTGTATCGTTTTGTGGATGGAACTGCCTGGGTCTACCTCAGTCGTGACAAAGAATTTCTACTTATTGACAAATCAGGACAGCGAGTCTCCAATGAAACTGTGATTGCGAATGAAATTCACGATGGCCTGTTGCTGTGTCTGCACAACAAAAAATACAAATTCCTGGTGGGTGAATCCTACCTTTCGGGCGAGACGGTGGAGGCGTTTCCTGCTGCGTATGATGACGCGAAACCATTCCACAACGGTCTTGCAGAAGTGCGTCAAGGAGATAAATGGGGCGTGATTGACACTTTGGGAAACGTTGTCGTCCCTGTAGTTTACAAAATACCGTCTCCCAACCGCTCTCTTGGAGGCGGCATTTTTAACTTCGACAAGACGCTGTCGGACATCACTTACGGGGCGCTGGACACGCATGTGCATATCTCGACCTACAATCGGGTGGGGTTTGGCTTTTCGCGTGTGGAATACAACAAAAAGAAGGGCTTTTTGGATAAAGACGGCAAACCATTGATAATAAAACAGAAGTAAGGCGCTCACCCCCTTTGTGCGGTGAAATAAACGCCCAGTAGAATCGCCATTTTTTTTAAAACTGCATTTTTTTCGTCACAAAACGTCGAATAATTCCTTTTAATTATAACAGGGAAGCACCGAAATATCAAAAAATACTATAAATGCGGTATTTCAACCTGTCTTCCCCAAAGCTATCTTTGTTCCCAAAAATGTGGGAATTTGAAAACGAATTTTCGATGAACGACAAAAAAGAATTAGAGACCGAATTTCAACCCGAAGAACTCATCGGGTTGTGGGGCGATGAACCGCAGGAATTGGATCCGGAGCGAAAAGAAAGGCTCTGGAACAAGATTCGCCATTTCAATGCTGCTTTTGCGGCAACCCGAAAGCGGCGTCAATGGATTTATCTCCTGTCGGGCGCTGCTGCTTGCGTGGCATTGCTTTTGCTGGGTGGCCTGTTTTATTACTTTCATCACTCCGCAGGCTCGGATCAGCAGGAATATCGGTTTTCAGAGGTTACATCGTATACCGATGCGGAAAAGCCGGTGTTGATTCTTTCTAATGGCGAGCGAATTGAATTGCTCAAAGAAGCATCGCAGATTGCTGTTTTAGCAAACGAGAATGCGATACAAATAGATCAAAACAACATTGTGAAAACGGACGTCACAACTTCCGACACGAAAATGAACGAAGTGCTGATTCCGCACGGCAAACGGTCGCAACTGGTGCTGGAAGACGGCAGTAAAGTGTGGCTCAATGCCGGGAGCCGTTTCGCTTTCCCGACAGCCTTCACCGGCAAACAACGTGTCGTGCACCTCGACGGAGAAGCCTATTTTGAAGTGGCGAAAAACGAACACAAGCCGTTTGTCGTCACCACCGGCAGTGTGACAGTAGAAGTGCTCGGCACCAGATTCAATGTTTTGGCGTACCACGACGATCATTACAGCGAAACCGTCTTGCTGGAAGGCGGCATCGCCATCCGCGAGAAGCATCAACCTGCAAGCAACCGGATTGTGATGAATGTCGGCCAAAAAGCCACCTACGATGAGTCGCAGCATGCGCTTGACTTGACATTCGATCCGTCGCCTGAGATGCACATCATGTGGGTGCAGGGCTGGTATCAGTTTGCCAACGAAAACAGCGAGCATGTATTCAAAAAACTGGAGCGGTACTACAATGTGAAGTTCCGGTACGACAAACAGACGATTTCCGGCCTGTTGCCCATCTCCGGGAAGCTGGATTTGAAAGAATCGCTGGATGAGGTATTGAAAATGTTGTCGAAAGTGGCAAAATTTCAATACCGGACAACTGGGAATAACGAAATAACGATACTACAACCCTAATTTGTTTGCCTATGGAAGAATAAAACAATTCCAAAAAAAACCAGGGAATTGGGAGTTCCACTGGTTTTTAATCACGTTTACAGTTTACTAAAGTAGATAATAAAATTATAAACATGTCAAAAGTATGAAAAAAAACCGAATTGATACATGCTATTCGAGAAAATGCATGTGTGAATATCTTTTAAAAATGAAATTATTGGCTTTATTGTTCTTTGTATCAGGAATATCGCTAACAGCACGCAGCTATTCTCAACAGACAAAATTTGACTTGAATCTGGACAATGTCTCCGTGCGCCAAGTATTCCAGGAAATAGAAAACAACAGCGAATTTATCTTCTTGTACAGCGAGAAGTCATTGAATGTGAACCGCCGGGTGAACCTGCATGTGAAAAACCAATCGGTCATGACCATTTTGGATCACCTGTTCAAAGGAACACCGAATTACTACGAGATCAACGACCGACAGATCGCCATCATGTCGAAAGACACACCGGAAGTTGCTGCCGAAACCATCAACGGGAATGCCGAGACCGAACAGAAAAACAACATCTCAGGCAGCGTGATTGATGCGGCGGGAGAGCCGCTGGTGGGGGTAACGGTACTTGTAAAAGAAACTTCGACAGGGACAATTACAGACATAAACGGAAGATTTTCATTGGCCACCGATCAAAAGAATCCAATACTTATTTTCTCGTATATCGGTTATGAAACGCGGGAAGTTGCCGCCAATGGGAGAACGCAATTGCCCACAGTCCAGCTAAAACCGATTGAAACGGACGTTGAAGAGGTCGTGGTAACCGGCTATCGCACCGTCAGTCGCGAAAGGGCGACCGGCGCTTTTGGGATCATCCCTACCAAGACCATCGACAACAAACTCCAGCGCGACCTGAAATCAATGCTCGAAGGTCAGGTTGCCGGATTGACGATGGACAACAACGGAAACTTGGAAATTCGTGGCGTATCAACCTTTGCCGCGGTCAAAACCCCGCTTTTGGTTATCGACGGTTATCCCGTTGACGCCACCATGAACGATGCTTATTTTTCTTATCGTGACGGAACTTTTGAAAATATCAATGCCAACAATGTTGAAAGCATTACCGTTCTGAAAGATGCTGTGGCCGCCTCAATCTACGGCTCGCGTGCTGCCAACGGCGTAATTGTTATCACAACCAAAAAGGGAACAGAAGGCGATCCGAAGATCTCTTACCGTGGAACTTTCAGTATCGTTTCGGAACCCGACTTGCACAACCTGCACAAGTCCAGTGCTTCAGATTATATCGATGCCGAAATCGACTTGTTCAATCAAAATCCTGTTTCAGACCTGAACTCAGCCGCTACGGAAGCCGCGTATATTCTTATTCAAGAAAGAGCGGGCGCTATCACAAGCGCACAAGCGCAAGCGCAATTGGATGCGCTCAGAAAAAGGGATTATATCGGTCAAGCTCAAGAATATTTATTTCGCCCGAAACTCAGTCACCAGCACAATGTTTCGCTCAATGGCGGCACAGCCAAGCATACCTACAACATGGTTTTTAATATTGTCGATACTGAAGATCATTTCATCAATTCCGGCAATACCCGTGCGGTTGTCGATTTCAAAGATGAATGGAAGCTGAATAAATATATTACCCTTGGAGCCAACGTGAATATCGCCTATTCCACCACCTTTGAACCGACAAACAATGCAAACGATATGCTTGCAGGCAATACTTCGGGATTGTTTACTTTCACAACAGAGCAGTCGCAATTTACTCCCTATACCCAGATTGTGGACGCCTCCGGCAAACGTACAAAACTCTGGATACCCGGCTGGCAAGCACAAGAACAATTATTCAGCACCATCCCCGGCGTTAAAAATTTAGATTACGTGTTGCTTGACGAAATGGATCGAGAACGTACTACTTCCGAAGACTTTCAAAGTCGACTCACCGGATTTCTCAAATTCAACATCATCGACGGGCTAACTGCGGAAATAGGCGGCAACTGGCAACGCGGCAATTTTGTATGGAAGCAGGTTTCCGACGAAGATTCATACACGGTACGCTATGCCTATAACGCATCTACATCGAAGTCAAATCCCATAAACCATTATATCCCTGAAGGAGCGATCATTAATGAACGCCGAAATATCAACGAAAGTTGGACTCTTCGCGGGCAAGTCAATTACAATCAGGATTTTCAAGACAGGTTACATCGCGTCAACCTGCTTGCAGGTTACGAAATGCGCCGTATGACATATAATAACAATACTTATGCTACTCGCATGGGGTTCAATCCGACTGCCGGCACATTTGTACCGGTAGATATAAAGGGTATCAACGCCTACACGTATTACAGCGACATGTATACCTGGCAAGGCTTTTCGCCAAGCAACGGCAGTTACAGCCTTCTGGACAACCGATTTGAGTCGTATTACGGAAACGGTTCTTACGAATACAACAACCGTTATATCTTAAGCGGCAGCATTCGCCTCGATCTTACCAATTTCTTCGGAACAAGTCCGAAATACCGTTACCGTCCGCTCTGGTCGGTCGGCGGAACTTGGAAAGTGAGTGAAGAAAGTTTTTTCGACGTGGATTTCCTAAACCGGTTGCATTTGCGCGGATCGTTTGGCGTCAGCGGAAATATCGCACTGAATCAGGGTCCTTTTATGATATTGAGCGCAGGTTCGTACAACACGACTGCCCAGGGGACTTCCTACGGCATCTCTTCCCCTCCGAATGATGAATTGCGTTGGGAAAAGACACAAACGACAAATCTTGGCCTGGACCTGAGTACGCTCAATAATGCCTTGAAAATTTCCATCGATTACTACAGCAAAAAGAGCACCGACCTGCTCGCTCCCGATATCGTTGATGCTACAACCGGCTTCACGAGTGTGACAAAAAATATCGGAAGTATGTCGAACAAAGGATTGGAAATAGCAATCAGCGCCAATGTTTTGCGTCATGGCGATTTCAGATGGAACATCACGCACATCTTCGCATACAACGACAACAAAGTACTGACCTACAATGCCACACGCAATTATGCTTCCTACTATTATCAAGGGACAGCAGGCGATCCGGGCGCGGTACACGTTGCGGGATATCCCGCCGCTTCGTTTTGGGGAGGACGGTTCGCAGGACTGAATGATCAAGGAGCCGCTCAAGCTTATAAAGCCGACGGCACAATTGTCCCCATCGCAAACTTGGGAACTGCGGATGTTGTTTATCAAGGCACTACCCGTCCGAAATTCGACCTTTCATTAACAAACAGTTTCACCTATAAAGACTTCGACCTGTCGTTCATGTTTATCGCTAAACTTGGACATTCCTATCGCAAAGACGCTTTCACCGGATCAAACATACAAAGTCGCTTCGTATCGCAACGCTGGCGCCAAGCCGGCGATGAAGCAACGACCATTTATCCCGTGTTATCGTCTTGGAATATGGACGCATTCTATTTCCCGTTTGTCGATGTGCTCGTGGGTGATGCCAGTTTCTGCAAACTGCGCGACCTGACACTATCCTATAATCTGCCCCAATCCGTGACCGGCAAATTGGGGTTGTCCGGGGCCAGAATCTATTTGCAGGGACGTAATTTACTCACCTTTACGGCGAAAGGTACAGACATCGATCCTGAAAGTTTTGAATACAATCTTGCCCGTACGAGCGGTGGATATATTGACCAGGCATTTACTTCGCTGCCTTTCCCGCGAGAATATTATTTTGGTTTACAATTCGGATTTTAAAAACAAATTATTGACGTATGAAAACAAATAAATTAACGAGTATAATTGCGGTTTGTCTGATCCTGTTTCAGACCTCCTGTCAGGATTTTCTCGATGTTGATCCGGTAGGTAAACTGATTCCTACGAAAGTGGTAGAACTTGAAAATCTTCTGAATAACTCTAACACTTATGATTATCTTTTTCTCGATAATAACCGCGGCTGTTTTTATGCTTTATTAGGTGATAATATTACTTTCGATACGGGATTGTCGGAAACGCTTTATTATGCGACGCATCCCAACATCAACCGTTATCACGCTTATATTTTCGCTCTGCCCTATTCCAATCCGGTGTCAGCACAGTATTTCTGGACATACAACTATCGGGCGATCAGTTATTTCAACAATGTTATTGCAGGAATTGACAATCTTTCGGCTGCCGAAAAAAACAGCGACCATGCCAAAGAAGTGATTGCTGAAGCCAAAGCAGGACGGGCATGGCAATACTTGCAACAGGTGCTTGTATATGGTCCTCCCTACAATCCGGCAGGAGCAAACGATCAAAAAGTGATTCCGTACCGTACAGCCGAATCTCCGCTTGCCCCCAATCCTCCTTTGCATACCGTGGCCGAAATTTACGATTTCCTGCTTCAGGATCTGACCGCTGCGCTTGATGCTCCGGAAATGGTAGGGAATCCCACTCGTGCAGGAAAAACGGCGGTGTTAGCCCTGCATGCTCAGTATTACATGTTCAAACGCGACTGGCAAAATATGCTCAAGTATGCCGATGAGGCGTGGAACCTGGCTTTGAATCTGGAAGGCAGCGTTGACAATCTGATATATAATTTCAATGATTTTGAATACAGCAAAACAACGGTCACTGTGGCTGAAGGAATTGACTCTGCATATTATTGGAATCTGCGGCATAAAGGCGGCGACCTGAATTTCCGTCAGGCTTACAATCGCGAAAGTCTGTTGTACAGGGTAAGCCCGGTAACAGGTCAAAATCACTATGTTTCGGACGATTTCCTTTCATTGTTTGATACAAAAAATGACCTGAGGTTTAAACTTTTTATCTTGAACTATAACGGTTGGGGAAATGATGGAATCAGGAAATTTAATTATCGCGGATCGAAACTGATTTACAATGAAGGTCTTTCGTATCCAGACTTGCTGCTTATGCGCGCCGAAGCCTATGCCCGCAATGGACAACCGGCCAGTGCACTCGCCGACCTGAATCTTTTGAGGAAATACCGCTATGACAACGCCTCTTCAACAGACTTAACGAACGGCGCTTCGCTCAATGCCGACCAATTGCTCGTGGAAATCCTGAAAGAACGGCGACTGGAACAGCCTTTTGAATCATTTTTACGCACCGTGGACATCAAACGGTATACGCTCGATACGGGAAAACCCTGGTCAAAAACAACCATCACGCATACCATAGGTGACAAAACCTATTCTGCGCCGGTCAACGACCAGTATTTCAACGTTCCTATCGACAACGGTATCATTACGTTGAATCCCGATTGGGGGCTTTCGCCGGATAATACTTCTTACGTCGCTAAGCCGGAATAGGGAGAAACGGATTTCAGCATATTTATGAAAGGTTAGTCGAGACAAAGCGCACATACGTCTCGCCTAACCTTTCGTATATCATCAAAGGTGATGAGTCAAAATCCGGGGATGGAGAATAATGTAAATTTTGCTTTCAAAAAGAACCTCGTCGCCGGTCTGCTTTGACCATTCTGCATTTCACGACCGTGATGCCATCGACGACTTCATAACCAAGGCGGTCATTCCAGGGTGTTGTTTTTGCTTGGGGGCGACGGTCGAAGATGACGAGACAGGCGTTTGCTCATATCATTCGGAGATGATATGTATTATTCACTCGCTTTACTCAGAAGTTCCTTTATTATGTTTCCATTTTCGACCGCCAGTTTCAGCCGCTTATTCCGGGTTTCCGTCCTTGTTGAAATTCTTTTTCTCTGCGGATTTCCAGTTGCTTTTCTCATTTTTTCGATTATTATAATGTTAATATTTTTCAATATGATGCTGCAAAGTTAGCATAAAAACTCCGTATTACACACAAATGCGGAACAAATTCAGACAAAATTTACGTTGATCCCGTTTGATCAAAGGAAATACGTACAGTAACCTGTAAAGACAGAATTGAATTGCCTTTAGCAGTCGATGGAGGTGCTATACTGCGAATCACTAAATTGTAATATCTTGTTGCTTAATAATTTTCGACTTTCACCTCCACCGGGCAATGGTCGGAATGTCGCGCTTCCTGAAGGATGGAGGCCGAAGTGACACGGGGTTTCAACGCATCCGTGACGATGTGGTAATCGATTCGCCAACCCAGGTTTTTCTCCCGGGCGTTTGCCATATAGCTCCACCAACTGTATTGTTCGGGCTCTTGGTTAAAAAGGCGAAACGTGTCTACATAGCCAAGATTGACGAACTTATCGAACCAGGCGCGTTCTTCCGGCAAAAAACCGGAAGACTTGGCATGTCGCTCCGGATGATTGATATCGATGGGCTGACGACATATATTGTAATCCCCGCAAATCACCAGATTGGGTCGTTCGATGCGTAATTGTTGCAAGTAGTCGGTAAATAAATCCAGAAATTCCATCTTCAATTGCTGTCGTACGTCGCCGGTGGTTCCCGAAGGGATGTACACGCAAACCACCGATATATCGCCGAAATCGGCGCGGATCACCCGCCCTTCTGCGTCGAAGAAGTCATTGCCCATGCCGATTGTATAATGATCGGGGGCCTTTTTACTGAATAAAGCAACCCCGCTGTAGCCTTTTTTCTGAGCGGAATGAATCAAGCAAGTCCCGTAACCCAGCTCCTGATACGGAAGCAGTCCGATCTGTTCAGGTTGCGCTTTTGTTTCCTGCACACAAAACACATCCGGATTCGCGTCTTGCAACCATTGTATCAATCCTTTCCCTTCCGCCGAACGGATACCGTTTAAATTATAGGAGATGATTTTCATTCTACTGTCAGTATCATGCTTTTTTCTTCGGCGATACGGCGCATGTTGAGGATGGCGTAACGCATACGTCCCAAAGCGGTATTGATACTGACTCCGGTGATGTCAGCGATTTCTTTGAAGCTCAAATCGCGGTAATAGCGGAGCATCAACACTTCTTTTTGATTGTCGGGGAGATAGTCAATCAGCTTTCTGACGTCGGCAAGGATTTGCGTCTTCACCATGCTGTCTTCGATGGTCTCGTCGGACAATCGGGCATTGTTGAACAAATCGACTTCGAAATCGTCGTTCGAGATGGTGTGTTCATTCTTTTCCTGACGGAAATTGTCAATGATCAGGTTGTGGGCAATCCGGTTGATCCACGCACGGAATTTTCCGTTTTCGGTATACCTGCCCTGTTTGATCGTCACAATCGCTTTGATGAATGTTTCCTGAAAAATGTCTTCCGCCAACTCTTTGCTGCGCACGATAAAATAAATGTAGGAATATACATTCGTACGATGACGGTTTAATAAAATGTCAAAAGCAGAATTATTACCTTCAGCATAAGCAACGACCAATTCTTCGTCGGTCATGTTTCTTAATAAGTTCATTACTATTTTATTTTAAGTCGCTTCCCGCACCCGACAGGGCTTCACATACGTGCCGCCTCTGCGTTTGCTTATCGAAAACGAGGGTTTAAGAGTAATGATGTTGCTATAGGCAATTCAATTTTAAGAGTGAAACAATTTATTTTGACTACAAATATAGCAAAGAAAAATATTTATTTCCAAATAATATTGGCATTTTATTTTCGTTATTCGCTTCTTTATAAACAAAACCCCTGTTTTACAGGACGAAAATTAGTGATTAGTGGTTAGTGGTTAGTTAGAAGTCAACGATTCCTAATCACTAACCACTAGCTACTAACCACTAGCTACTACCTCAACTGCATCACAGCCCCGCTGCGCGTGATCGACATGTCTTTGGTGAAGAGGATCTCCACTTCGGTGCCGGCCACGCCGATGGGTCTGACGAAGAACGCCTGGAGCACTTCGATGGTGTCGGCGTCACTGGCGGTGCATGCACCGTCTTTCATATTTCCATCTTCACCTCCAGTCCCGTTCTGGTATCTGGAATTTTCACCCGGCAGATACGCTGATGCGCGTCCCAAGACCAGACGGTAGATTGGAAGTTCGATTCTCGGATTTGGGTCAGGGTGGCGTTATTGACTTTCTTTACCGCTTTGTGGTTGACTAATACCTTTTTAGGACAGGAATCGAGATGATATTCCAGGATGAAGTTCCGATGATCAGATGGTTTGTAAAGATGATCGTCCACGCGGACAACGGTGGTATATGTCGACGGCTCCGTCAGGCACGAAATGGCGGTTTTCGCGCACTGTCCATTTTTATAATCGAGACTTTCTCCATCGTCTTCGTAAATTTCAAACTCGGCTTTCTCTCCTTCGGCGGCAGGGAAGATCGCTATAATCAACGGGTAGTCTTTCTTTTCGTGAATATATTGCATGACAGGCATTTGAGGGATGACCGATCCCTTTTTTACGAAAATCGGGATGACGTCTAGCGGCGCTTGGTAAGCAATCGTTTGCCCTCCGTGATATGTGGTCAGTTGATCATTGAAATCAATCCATTCTCCTTCCGGCAGGTAGACTGATTTCACCCGTTCGCCTTTTTTCAGTACCGGCGCCACCAGCAGTTCCCTTCCGAAAAGAAACTGGTTTTCTGTTTTCACCGCCTGTCCGTCATTCGGATATTCTAAAAACAAGCCTCTAAGAATCGGCAAACCGGTGTCGTAAGCTTTGCGGGCATACGAATAAAGGTAGGGGAACAATGTGTATTTCAATTCGATGGCTGTTTTGCAAATTCTTTCCGTTTCGCTGCCGAACATCCAGGGTTCTACAGCATTATTGCCTTCGTGGTGTGCACGGCTGAGGGGATTAAACACGCCGAACTGCATCCAGCGGGTGTAGAGTTCCGCGGTGGCAGGGTAGTCTGTGATGTCGCCGCAATAGCCGGAGATGTCCGTAGTGAAGAAAGGGATTCCGCCCAGTCCCGCCGAGATGCCGATTACGACCTGGTTTTCCAGCTGTTCCCAACCGGAAAGCACATCGTTGCCGTTGCCGCTGTCGCCTGTCCATGCGAAAGTATAGCGTTGCAGTCCTGCAAATGCCGCGCGGGTCATTTGGAAAAGCCGTCGGTTGGGATTCCGTTTCTCAAACTGTTCGGTAACGATTTGATCCCATGTCAATCCGTAAACATTGTGGATTTCCGCATGCGAGCCGAGGTGGTGTTGCATATTCAGTCGGTCGGCGTCTTCTTCGTTGCTCCAGGCCGGTTCGCCCATGTCTGTCCAGAACCCGCGCACCCCGTCGTCCAACGGCTTTTGTTGCAGTGCACCCCACCAGTCGGCCACTTCAGGCAGCGTAAAATCCACCACACCGCAATTGCCGCCCCATGGCCACGGCATGTCGTACGACTTGCCGGTGCGACTGTCTTTCACAAAATATCCCGCTTTGTCGGCTTCTTTCCATTGTGCTTCGGTGGATTGGGAGACTACCGGGTCTTGCGAGATAATCATTTTGAACCCTTGTTTGCCGAGCGAGTCCGTCATGGCTTTCGGATTCGTATAATTATTTTGACGCCAGTCGAACGACTGAAGTCCTTCCACCCAGCCGATGTCCTGGTAAATGATGTCGCAGGGGATCCGGCGTTTCCGAAACTCTGCTGCGATCTCCAGCGCCTGTTTTTCTTTGGTGTAGAGCCCCCGGCACTGGGCAAATCCCAATGCCCATTTCGGAGGCATCACCGGCTGTCCGGTCAATCGGATGTATTGTTGCAGGATTTCTTTGTAGTCTTTCCCGAAAATAAAATAATAGACAAACGCCCCGTCGGGCGCTTCAAACGAGTAGTAATTATCTGATTCCGAGCCAAATTTGAATACAGTTTTATAGGTGTTGTCCAAAAAAATGCCATAGCGGTAGCTGCTGAGGAAAAAGGGAATGCTCTTATACAGCGGGTCTTCCGTCACACTGTAGCAGGGGCGATCGCTATTCCACATTTTGTATTCTTTGCCGCGCCGGTTCAGGCTGCCGGTTTTCTCTCCCAAGCCAAAAAATGCCTCGTCTTTTCGCAGCAGTTTGTACGCCTTGACCGCTTTGGCATCTGCAACATGGCCTTTGTCCTCAAAATCGCTGAAGACGAGCTTTTGCCATTTGTCAAAGCATTGCAGTTGAAGTGGATTTTTGTTCACCCTGACGCGCAGTTCGCCGGTGAAAATCTCGTAACAGGAAGGTTGTTCGTTGACATTGACGGCGAATGATTGCAATAGTTCATTGACAACCGCGAAAGATTCATTGTTTCGCGAAAATGTCCCGTCCGGCGAGAACCAGACTTTCATCATCGACGGGCTACAAAAGGTCAATGCCAACTTCGAGCCGTCATTGTTATTGAAAATCACACTGTTGTCTTTCTGCGAAAACGAGACACATTCGTTTGAGTACAAGCCTGCCGACACGCATAACAGTAGTGTGGACAGCAATATATTTAGTCGTTTCATAAGTCAATATATTATTTTTATTTATGTTGGGATGCGGAGTTGTGTGTAGCGGCCATTCATTCCAAAACCAGCATTGTCCAATATTTCAACGCCGGGACAGTGACTGTCAGGGTGTTGGCCGACTGAGAAAAAGTCAATTCTTCGTACATCTTCCCTTCGCTGTCGGGGGTTGCCGCCCATACTTTTTTGACCGGTGTGGAAGTGACGATTTGCACACTCAACGCTTTTTGTAGACGCGGCTCCGGTTGCGTTCCGTCCGTATCACACCACTTCAGATGTGCGGCATTCAGGAAGTTAAAAAGATGAATCACCTGCGAGTTGCCTGCCTTTTTCGTCAGAGCGGTTATTTTTCCGATTTCCGGAGGCCATGAAACTACGGGCGTACCGATGTTTCCGGAGCTTACCGGCAAGGAGTTAAATTCGCCTCCGTCGCGCAGCAGGTTCTGATAGGCCACCAGAAAGTCATAGTAGCGTATCAACGCCGCAGACAGCGATTTGTCCGGCTGAAGATTGTCATTCGGGAAATATTCGTTGCCGAGGATATGTTCGCCGAGTTCAATGTGCGATGCTCCCAGCGCGAATATCAGCGCGTCGGTCATGACTACACCCGGTGTGTTGAAAGTGCCTTTTGCGCTACTTTTATTGTAATTCATGTAAGCCGCAAGCACGATATTCTGACTGCTGTTGTAGCCTTTATATCTGTCGACAATCGTTTTCAAGTCGGCATAGTTGGGGGTATCATTCCATATTTCGCTGTAAATAAAACTGATGCCTGCATTGGCGATGGCTTCTTGTCCGTAACCCGATACGGCATTGAAAGCATGTTTTTTCTCAGGGAAATCCGTGTGCATGCGTCGGATAAACTTCGCAAAGCCTTCGGGCAGGTTCACTTGTTTGCCGCTGTAGTCATACAAAGTGCCTCGATTGCCCAGTTGATCGATATGAAATCCGTCGAAGTCATAAACGGCATAGACATCGCTTACCTGACGTGAGAAATAGTTGAGCCAATCGTCGTTAGCCGGATCCACCAGGTAGATGCTGCTTCTGAACGGTGCGCTCAATGCGTGCGAGTCTTTGGAAGTATGGGTGGTGTTTTTGAATAGATACCAGCTTTCTTCCACGCCATCGGCGGCGGCATTATTCAAAGCGCCGTAGCACAGGTCGTACCACATTCGCGCCATATTTCGGTTTTTTGCGGCAACGAGGTAGGCGTCGGAAGTTTGTTTGGTATTCTGTCGGCCGATCAGATCCGTCCACGAACTGAGCGGCGCAGCGACAGTTCCGGGAAGCGGCTTGTGATGGTCGAGCAGCCAGTCGTAGAACTGCAAACCGTTGATGTGATGTCTGTTGAGGTTTTCGATCACCGATTCGATCTCTGAAGCAGGCATGGCATTGTAGGTCGACAGGAACCCGTATCGCGGGAATTTTGTCCAGTCGCTTGAAACATCCACGGCTGTGGAAGCGAAGGTTTTTTCTTCGCCGTCGGCGACGGCGGATACTTCGACCAGGTATCCGCGAAAATCCGTTGCCGGAGGAGTCCATCGCCAGGATTTTCCGGCGACAGGCTCTTCAGCAACGATGGTTCCCAGATAAAGATATCTCGCAATACTGCCGACGGGAGGTGTCTGTTCGAGGGTAAACACCACTTCATCGCCGGGTGCATAACGCGCCTTGTCGGTAGCCAATTCGATGGAGACAATGATCTTGTCCACTTTTTTTTCGTTATCGTCGTCGTCGTCTTTGCAGGAGAAGAACAACGCTGTCGACAGGCAGCACAATGCGATGATTCCGGTCAATCTCATCATTTGGCAAATTTAATGGTTTCCGTAAGCTGGTTGATTGTAATCGTATAAGTACCTGCTTCCTGGACGATCCATTTGCGGTCGCCTGCGGCGCGGAAACTCGGTGTCAAAACCATGTCGGTATTGGGAACTACCGGCAGGTTTTCTTCCGGCGCCATGTACCAGGGATGATTTTCGTCGTTGTCCCAACTGCTGTCGTCAGCGCATTTGAACTTGATTTCGCCGGTTTTGAGCGTGCCCGTCCAAGTATAGGTGAAATCGTCCGCTCCCTTCGTCATGCGGGTTTGCTCGCGGTCGTTCAGACTCCAGCCGATGGGCGAAGCATCGCCGATGACATACAAAGTGGTGTAAGGCGTATATTCGGTCATATACATCCGTTCGGCGCCTTCGGTGATGTCGATGGCAATTTTGTAGGGCTTATTGTTCTGAGCAGTCGATAGCACCCATTTGTAATCGCCGCTGTCGTCAAACATGGCGTTGGTATGCGTGATCGGCGCATTTGGGATGGTCGGATGAAGCATATTGTCCCAACTGCCCGAAGCGGTACCGAATTTGAAATCGCGGTCGCCGCCGCCGTTGAGTACAGCGCCGTAGCGGAAGATGAACGGGTTGAAAGCGTCTTGCCGCATTTCCCAGAATCCCCAACCGGTGAAGTCGCCGACGAGGTACATTTTGCTGTATTTGGGTCCTACGACTGTTTGTTCTTCAATGTTGATTGTCAAGTCGAGCAGATTCACTGCAATGCGGTAACGTCCTGCTTTCTCGATGCCGAACTGTTCATCGGGCTGGTTGTCACCGTCGCGGTAAATGAGTTTCGGTTCGGCCGCAGTGGCATCTCGGTTGTACGACGGCAAAAAGTCGTTTCGGGTAGTCACGAATTTGAAATTGCCCGGGCGTAAATCAACGGAAATTACGAATGATCCCGGACTGTTGCTCACCGGATTGAGTTGGGTGGCATTGTCGAGGCTCCATCCGCCGGGCGTAGCGTCGCCTATCAAATACAATGTAGAAGATACCGGTTTATAGGATCGCGCAGTGATCGTCAATGCTTCGGAAGCCTGGTCGCTGGCGTTTTCGTTTGCGACAAATGCAATGATGCGGGTTTCCAGATTGATGGAACTGCCGGGAGTGACTCCAAACTCATCCAGCAACAGGTTGTTGAGTTGCGAATGGGTATATTTATGACTGTAAACACGTCTTCCCAAATCGAGCGATACGCCGTTGTTGAAGCCATTGCCCTGCCTGTCGATTTGCAACATGTAGCTGATTGCGGAATTGGTGCCGCCGTTGGTGCCTGAAGTCCATTGGAAAGTCAAGGCGTCTTGATTTGGGAAATGCGCGTCGAGGGTGATATTGGTGTTATCGACCGAAAACGCGAGCGCTTCTTCTCCTTTATTATATTCAATCTCATCGTTGTTGCAGGCAGTAGAAAAGCATATCCCCGCCACAACAGCTAAAAAATAACCAATATATTTTTGCATATCTATTTTACTAATAATGAATATTTAACTCTCTATTCTCAGTTGCAATCAGTAACCCGGATTTTGCGTGATCAACGGGTTGTCGTCGATTTCTTCCTGCGGAACCGGCCAGAGCAAACGTTCTTTGGTGGCATTGGTTTTACCGATTGAGTGGAAAAAACTTACTGCATAATCGCCATTGTCGATGTGGATGAGGTCGAACCAGCGATGTCCTTCGAAAGCCAGTTCCATCCGGCGTTCGTGGATGATCTTTTCCTTCATCGTGGCTTTGTCGGAGGTCGTTACGGCAGGGAGTCCTGCGCGTGCACGAACCTTGTTGAGCGGCACTTGTGCTTCGGTAACCTGTCCGAGTTCGTTCAGCGCTTCGGCTTTCATCAGTAGCACGTCGGCAAAGCGATAGACGACGAAGTTCGCGGGATTGGTATTGTAATCCGGAGAAATGGATTTCGATACAAGGAATTTGCGCACGTTGTATCCTGTAGACGACCAGGAAGGGTCGTAGTCGTAGCCGTCGAACTGCGGACATCCTTTGTAGAGGATCGTCACGTCCTTGCGCAGATCACCTTCTTCGTATTGGTCTACAAATTCCTGTTTCACGTGATGCCAGCCCCAGGAGCCGCCAACCCAGTTGGAATTGCGCGGGCCTTGGAAGGTGCTCAGCCACGACGATTGATTGTCGTTTCCCCAGAAGTCGTATTTCGGATCGCCGGTATATTGGACTTCAAACAGTGATTCCGGTCCGTTTTTCACACGGGCGGCACCGAAATTGTCTTCATAACGCATCGAACTGAGGTCGTAACCCATCGATTCGATTTGCGAGCAGAGGCTAACCACTTCGTCGTATTTTTCGCCAAGCGTGATGTAGATTTTGGCCAGCATAGCGATGGCGGCTTCTTTGCAAGCGCGTCCCAGGTCTAGCGATGAATAGCTGCTTTTTGCAGGCAACAGCTCAATTGCTTTTTTGCAGTCGGAAATCAATTGTTCGTAAACTTCGGCTTTCGGAGTGCGGGCGATTTTCAACTCGTCGCCAGCCACCACCGGAACGGTACGCATGGGAATATCTCCGAAGATACGCACCATGATAAAATAATAATGCGCGCGAAGGAAATACGCTTCGCCGAGGATGCGGTTTTTGAGCGCCTCGTCGATATTTTCCATTTCGCTAACCCTTTCCAGCACGACATTGCAGCGTAGGATGCCCGGATTGGGGCCTCGCCATAAATCCAGCGAACCGGCATTGGCGGAAGTGGCGATAAACGAAGCCAAATCTTTGGTCTCGATGCCGTCGGTAGCACTACTCATGTCGCCTCCCGCCTCGCTGTCATTGGCAATCACGTCGGTAGTCCACATCCGCATATTGTAGAGTTTTGCCCATTGTAGCGGCTGGTAAGCGGAATTGATCAACGCCTCGGCGTCGGTTTCATTCAGTTCCGTATCGGAACCGATCATATCTTGTGGCCTTTTATCCAGGAAGTCTTCGCAGGAAGTTGCTGTTGTCAGAAGAAGCAAGGCCGAAACGATGAAATATACTATTTTTCTCATATTACAGTAGATTTAAAATGTGATATCAATGCCAACGTTATACATCCGCGTAGGCGGATTGATGCCGAGGTCGAAGCCTCCAAGCCCCATTTCGGGATCAAAGCCCGAATAATTGGTTAACGTCAGCAAGTTTTTGCCGGTGAAATAGATCCGCAGGTTATCGATCGCCGCTTTCCTTGTAAGTTTCTTCGGCAGCGTATAACCCAATGTCAGGTCTTTGATGCGCAGGTAGGATCCACTTTCGATAAAACGTGTCGAACTGCGGTTGTTCTTGTTCGGGTCGCCTAGCACGGCGCGCGGCATGACGTTGGAAGTCCCTTCGCCCGACCAACGGTCGAGTACGGTAGCATATTGGTTTTGCGCCGCCGACATCGCTTCCAGGTAGATGCGGTTGGCATTGTAGACTTTATTGCCGTAGATTCCTTGCAGGAACAATGAAACGTCGAAATTGTTCCATGTCAGCGTATTGCCGAAAGCATAAGTAAAAATGGGAAACGGATTGCCGATGAAAGTACGGTCGTTGTCGTCGATCACGCCATTGTTGTCAAGGTCGAGAAAACGCAAATCGCCCGGCGCGGTGCCGTTTGTGCTGTTGGTTCCCACTACCTGTACCGCCCAGTTGTTCACTTCCGAAGCGGTCTGGAAAAGTCCGTCGGCGACATGACCGTAGAAACTGCCGATGGGATGACCTTCGGCATTGATACGGGTATTGCCCGACATTTCCACACTCCCCCAGAGCGAAGGGATGCTGTCATTCAAACTAACGATTTTATTTTTGTTGAACGAGATGTTGAAATCGGTAGTCCAATGCAGGTCGCTGCTCTTCAGAATGTCTGCGCTTACGCTGATTTCCAGGCCTTTGTTATTGACTTTTCCGGCATTGATGCTGGGGGGCGCTTCGTCGTTGTAGCCCGACGACACCGGTACCTGCATGGCTACCAGCATGTCTTGTGTATTTTTATCGTAGACATCGAGGGTGAGCCTGAGGCGGTTTTTCAGAAAACCGAGGTCGGCGCCGAGGTTGGTCTGGTGCACTTCTTCCCAATGCACATTCGGATTGGGCATCCGTGATACCACCAGAGAACTGACCACATTGTCGTTGAAAGTGTAGACTCCGGTATCGTAGCCGGTTGAGAAAGAATAATTTCCGATATTCTGTTGACCGGTGACGCCGTATCCTGCGCGGATTTTGATGTCCGAGAGGAAGGATTCGCGATTGTAGAAATCTTCTTCACTCAGGCGCCAGGCTGCAGCGAAGGAAGGGAAAGTTCCCCAGCGATGACGTGGTCCGAAACGTGACGAACCATCTTCGCGGATGGTGGCGGTAAACAGGTAGCGATCGTTGTAAGTGTAGTTTACGCGCGCCATGAAGGAGGCGATCGCCCAGTCGCTGACATTGCCGCCAAACCCGACAATGGTTTTGGCATTGTCCACCTGATGCACTTCGTCTTTCAAGAAGTCTTTTGCAGTGCCGCTGAACCATTCGCTATTGCTCCATTCGAGGCTCGATCCGCCCATCACATTGATGTAATGCACTTGTCCGAAAGTCTTCTCGAAAGTGAAATAGTTGTCCCATAGGTAGGAATAACCATAATCTGCATTTTTGTAAATCGAACTTTCCGGCACTTCGGTCGGTTTATACGCGTATTTCTGCGTAAAATTGGAAGTCCGCGCCCAGTTTAATTTCGCATTGCCGAGGCTCTTGAATTTCAACCCCTTGAGGATGGAAAACTCCGCAAAAGCGGTGACTCCGAGTTGATAGCCGTCGTAGAGGTTTTTGTCGAGCATTGCCGTAGCATACTGGTTGCGACGGGTGCCATACCATTCGGCATTGCCGGAAGGTCCGTCGTAATTGCCTTCGTCGTCGTAAACACGCTGCGTGGGCAAAGAGCGAAACACATCCAGCAGGCTGTAATTTCCACTTCTGTAGCGGTTGGTAGCGAATGAGACATGATGTCCGAATTTTACCCACGGCTTCACTTGATGATTCCCGTTGAATTGCAGCGTGATTCGCTGGTAGTCGGAACTAACGACAGTATTGTCGCGACGGACAAGTCCGCCGGAAACATAATAGTCCGATTTTTCGTTGCCTCCCGAATAACTGAGCGTATAGCTTTGCGAGGGAGCGTCGCGGAACATCAGATTGATCCAGTCAGTGCCTTTCCCCAGACTGGCGGGATTCGCCCATTCGGGATTGGTGCTCAACCCTGCTTCCGACAGCATCTGGTTGCTCAGCGCCGCATAGCCCGAAGCATCCAGGAACTGCGGAATATTCGCGGCCTGCGCAATTCCGTAGCTCGCTTTGAAGTTGATTTTTCCATCACCGTTGCCTTTTTTGGTGGTGATCAGTATGACGCCGTTCGCGCCTTGCGAACCGTAGATGGCGGTAGCGGAAGCATCTTTCAAGACGTCGATTGAAGCCACGTCTTCGGGGTTTGGCGAGATGCCCGAAGGCACGCCGTCGACCACAATCAGCGGGTCGCTGTTGTTCACCGTGCCGATGCCTCGGATGCGGTACGTGGCGCCACCATCGGCGCCGCCATTGTCAACCACATACACGCCTGCCATACGTCCCTGCATCGCCTGGCCTAAACTGCGTCCGGCTTTATTGCTTATAACCGATTCTCCGACGCTGGAAACGGCTCCCGTCAAGTCTTTTTTCCGCACTGTGCCGTAGCCGATCACGACAACGTCTTCGAGTTCCACTGCGGATGTTTCCATTTTCAATGAGATAAACGTTTTACCGTCTAATTTGATTTCTACCGGTTTATAACCGATATAAGAAAATGTCAATACAACATGCTTATCGGGGACATCCAGCTTGAAATAGCCGTCTACATCCGTGACAGTGCCGGTTGAAGTCCCTTTGATTCCTACGGTTACTCCGATCAGCGGATCATTATCCGTATCGGTAACCGTCCCTTTTACTTCGATCTTTTGAGCCGCAGCAGGTATCGCATAAACGCAACTCAACAAGAGTAACAATATCACAAATCTGATTTTTCTCATATAACAATAATTTAAGATTTTTGCAAAATTATGGATAAATTAAATATCAATTTTAGAGCGACGCAATAATGTAGACGAATATCGGATGTGAAATAAAATAACATGTTGATTATTAATCAATAATCACTACGAAACATGTTGAAAAAAAGTATATTTCAGCGATGCCTTACTTTGATTTGGAATCCGATTTTCATGATCATTTTCTCAAATTCTTCACGCGGCACCAGGGCTTTGGTTTTGATTCTTGAACGATAATTGTAGATGGTTTGATTAGAATATCTCAGGAATGAAGCAATTTTCGAGCTGTCGGTGATTCCAAGCCGAATCAGGGCGAAGATGCGCATTTCGACATTCATCAGCTCGTCCGATTTCAATACAAATCGTTCTTTCGGCAGGAGCAGAGCATTGAAATCGTCGATGAAAGAAGGAAAAAGATGTAGAAATGTCGTATCGAAATTGTGATAGAGTACAGCAATCTCTTTTTCAATGATGTCTTTTGATTTCAAAATTTTGGACAGTTCGTCGAATTTATGATCGGAGGCCTTCTTGTTCAGGGTTCTTCTGAAATCGTCCAGTTTGTCGATGTAGTTTGAACACACATCCAGAAATCGTCCGATGTATGCTTCTTTGAGCAAGTTGGCTTCCAAGAGATTGTTGTTGGACGTCTGCAATTGTAGATTTAATTCTTGTAGTTGGCTGTTTACCAGGGATATTTCTTTCCTGGTGCGTATGACCTTTTTTATTTGCACATAGAGATATACGACGGCCAAAATGAGAAAGAACGACAGCAACCCCGTAATAATCAAGAAAAAAGTGAGTTGCGTTTTTTGTTTGTTGATTCCTTCATTGAAGGATGCTTCGATGATCGGGTAGATCTTGGAAATCGCCACGGTTCGAATGTAGGCATTACAAAAAATGGCGTCTTTCAGCGAATAATCAATGTATCGGTAAGCCCGCCGAACATCACCGGATTCGTATAGCGAGAGCGCCAACAACTGCAGGCTGACATTTTCCATTACGGAATTTTCAATATCTGCAATGGCCGACAAAGCGTAGTACCGATTTTTCATCTCCGTATTGCCTTCTTTGGAATAGACGCGAGCAATGGAGTATGCCACTTGCGCCAATTCGTGGTTGATGACGGACGTGTCGAGCAATTCAAGCAAAATCGATTTTGCATCCGACAGACGTTCGGCATCCGTCAGCTTTTCAGCATAGACAATCCTGTATTGAAATTCCGAAGGGTGAATCACCAACAACAGCGAATCGCGGTATCTGTCGCTTAGCTCGCGGTAGTATTTTTCATAGAAATTGTTATACGACAGGTTTTTATACAATTCCTTCTGTTTGTTGTAAAAGAAAATCTTGTGCCATTGGTCCAGGCTGTCGGGATTGATGGCGCTGAGCAGTTCGTTGGCTTCTTTATACATGCCGATAGTACTGAAAAAGCCGGCCAACTGCATGTTTGTCTCATCGATAAGCGTCTTCTTGCCGGATCGGAGGGCTATTTCAAGGTTTTCCTCGGTGTAACGGATTGCAGAATCGCATTGAAAATAATAGTAAGCGTTGCAGATCGACTTATTGATATTGTATCGCTTTTCGAGAGACAGCGGATGCTCGTTCAACTGCAATTTCAGCGCCTCGATCTGTTGCTCTTTTTGATATTGGAAAACCTGATGCTGCGTGATGGTCTGATCGAGTCGTTTCAAAATATCATCTTGCTTATTATCGGCATAACAAGAGCAAGATAAAAGAATCAAAGCAGAAAGAGCAATCCTTTTCATTATCTACGCAAACTTTCCACAAAGTTACGTTTTTCTTTTCTAAAAACAAAAAGTTAAAGACTAATTTCCCAGCAAATGCGTGATGTTGCTCATGAAAAGTTTGACCGAGATGGCCAGCAGGATGATACCGAAAAATTTCCTCAATACATAGATGCCTCCGGTTCCGAAAATTTTGCTGATGAGGTTGACATTTCGCAATACTGCGTAGACGATGATCAAGTTCAATATCAAAGCCAGGATGATATTGAAAGAGTGGTATTCTGCTTTCAGCGACAGCAGCGTGGTGAACGCGCCCGGCCCGGCAATCAGCGGGAAAATAATCGGTACGATTGTGGCGCTTCCTCCGGGGGCGTCGAGTTTGAAAATCTCCACCCCGAAAATCATTTCTACCGCAACCACAAAGATGACCAGCGAACCTGCGACCGCAAAAGAAGAGATATCCACATTGAAAAGGCCTAAGATCCAATCGCCGACAAAAAAGAAGATCATCAAAATCGCCAATGAATACACCGAGGCGGTTGCAGCGCTGAATTTCCTGTTTTTGCTCTGTAAATCCACGAAAATCGGCAATGAACCGCTGATGTCGATGATGGCAAACAAGACGATAAACGCGCTTATCAATTCTTTGAAATTAAAAACGAAATCCATCGAAAGTCGGTATTATGTTTTATTCGTTACACAACATATTATTCAGTGCGATGACAGCTTCCGCATAATGTTCCCGCTCGATGACAAATTGCATATTGATCTGTTTCAATGACTGACAGAAACATTCGATATTGATTCCTTTGTCGCTCAACGCTTTGGCCGCACGGCACAAGAAGCCCGGATGCGCGATGTTTGTTCCCATGGCGCACACCATCGCGACAGGCTTTACCGTCAACTGGTATACCGCTTTCCGTAACTCTTCCAACATGCGGTGCACGTAGGGTTTATCCCAAGCTACCATCGTGATGCTGTTGGCATTGGTAGATTTGAGGATATAACTCACATTGTGTTTTTTCAACACTTCCATGATGCGGAGGTCGTAACCCACTTCACCGACCATCATCGGGTCGTGGATCTCGAAAGCGAGTACACGATTGGTGCCGGAGACAATCTCAATCTTGGGTTCAGGCGACACATAATCGTTGGATATCAGCGTTCCGGGATGACTGGGATCGAAGGTGTTTTTGATGCGGATATTGATTCCCGCCAATTCCAGCGGTTTGGCCGCCTTGGGATGGATGGCTTCCATGCCGATGTCGGCCAGTTGGTCGGCGATGACGAAATTGGTCCTGCCGACAGGGATGGATTTGTCGATCCCGACCAGGTTGGGATCGGCGCTCGACAGGTGAAATTCTTTGTGGATAATGGCTTCGTCGGCTTTCACGTCCACCGCAATCTTGCTGAAAGTCACTTCCGAATAACCGCGATCGAAAGCCCGCATGATGCCTTCCGTTCCTTTGGTATAGCCGGTAGCGATGCAGATGGTGTTGTTGAAATCGATGCCCTTAAAAGCATTGTGAATCCGTTCATCAATGGTCAACGGTTCGTTATCGTTGAACCCGCATAAGTCAATGAAAGTGGCATTGATGCCGTGGTTGTTCAGTATGTTGACCGAATTCCATGCCGAATGGGCTTCTCCGATGGAAGCCAGGATTTCGCGGGCGGCCAGGTAGATATTGTCCTTATCCACATAGCCCGACGCGATGACGGTATGCATGGAATAGAGGTATGTTTTCGCTTGTTTGATGCGGTATTGGATGAATCCGTTGGCTTCGTCCTGGCTTAATCCGATCGATTCAAACCCCTTGTTGATAGTCAATAATTTATAATACAACTCGTCCAATGCGGAGTCGTAATCCTCATTGTAACGAAATTTTGTATAGATTCCGGACTCTCCGGTCTTTTTATGTTCCAGAAGCCAATTTGTCACATTATTGTAAGCCGACACCACAAAGATGCGATTGTACATATTTTCCTGAGTGTGATTTCCTATAATAATATTATTCAGGCAATCACTGAATTGCGACATGGAAGTTCCGCCGATTTTTTCTACTGTAAGCATTCGTTTGTTATAATAACTATCAGGGTGCAAAATTAATAGATTCTGCGATTCTATGAAAGTATTAAATAAAAATAGTACCTTCGCCGACGCAAATTCGATAAATTTATTGTTGTGGTTTTTTTTCTGCGAGCCTTTGTTGCACAGTTGATTCTGAATGGGTATTTCGTCTTGCGTATCCATCGAAGTAAACTCTTCTCCCGACGATTGAAGCGACTGCTTTATGTGCTTTATGCGCTGGAGACAGGCATTTATTTCCTTGGCCTCGCCTTTGGTGAAGGCTTGTCGATTGCGTTTTTCACCCTGATTCAGTACATCAACGGGTTCTGGATAATCGGTCATTTCTACGGAGTGTGTTTCCTCATTGTTTATGATATAGTCCATTTTTGCGTCAAAAAAAGGCTTTTCTCAATCAGCATGAAACAGTTGACCGGTCGGAGACTGAAAATCGGCGCTTTGTGGATGATTCTGCTGTTGATTGCGATACAATTGTATTCGGGGTATCAGCATGCGGTGAATCCGGTGGTGAAAACAAGGACGTATCTATTTAACAAATCGAGCAAGCACGCCGATCATCCGCCGAAAGCAGTCTATAAACTGCTTATTGCTTCGGATCTGCATTTGGGATACATGGTCGATGAGTCGCAATTGCAAAAGTATGTCGACCTGATTCATGAGCAACATGCCGATATCGTCGTAATCGATGGCGATTTGATTGATTATTCGCTCCATCCGCTGTTGGAAACGGGAATGGACGAGCAGCTTCGTCGGATTGTTGCACCCAAAGGGGTCTATCTGATTCCCGGCAATCACGACTACAAAGGCGATCCGCAACAGAATTTCGACTGGATCAGACAAGCGGGAATGACGATTTTGAAAGATTCGGTTGTGAATATCGATAATCAATTTCTTTTAGCCGGACGCGATGATCGAAGCCGTACTGGCCGCCTCCCGATGGAAGCCTTGGTAAAGCAGGATGGCGATGTAAAACCGGTGGTGTTGTGCGCACATCAGCCGGGCGACTTGCCCGATGCCTCACGGTGCGGCGTGTTCCTTGCTGTCTGCGGACACACGCATGCAGGACAGGTATTTCCGTTTAATCTGCTCGAACGGTTGGTGTATATCAAGGCTTATGGCGACGGCAAACTCGCTGATACCCATTATTATGTATCGTCAGGATTGGGTTTTTCCGGGATTCCTTTGCGCATCGCGACTTGTTCGGAAGCGGTCGTTTTCAATATTGAGATTTATTGAGTACCTTTGCAACCTTTATATACAAAATAATTTCAATGATAACTACAGACCAATTACGAGAAGTATTGGAGCGCGAGTCGGCGCTGAGGGGGTATCTTTGACATCGATGCAAAGATCATCCAATTAGAAGAAGAAGAATTGCGTACGCAGGCGCCTGATTTCTGGGAAGATTCCAAACTAGCTGAAAATCAGATGCGTAAGGTGCGCTCAATCAAGTCCTGGATAGAATCCTACAATGAATTGAAGGCTGCCGTCGACGAATTGCAGTTGGCCTTCGACTTTCAGAAAGAAGGTGTCACCTCGGAAGCAGAAGTGGACGAAGCTTATCACAATGCGTTCCAGCTGTTGGAAAAACTGGAAATGAAGAACATGCTCCGGTCGGAAGAAGACCACTTGGGAGCAGTCTTAAAAATCAATGCCGGCGCGGGCGGAACCGAAGCGCAAGACTGGGCGGAGATGCTCTATCGCATGTATCTGCGCTGGTGTGAAAGCAAAGGCTATAAGACCACGGTTACCAACTGGTTGGACGGTGACGATGCCGGCATCAAAACGGTGACATTGCAGATAGAAGGCGATTATGCTTACGGATATCTGAAAAGCGAAAATGGTGTCCACCGTCTGGTGCGCGTCTCGCCTTATAACGCCCAAGGCAAACGGATGACGTCGTTCTCTTCCGTCTCGGTAGTCCCTTTGGTGGACGATTCGATCGAGATTGAAATCAATACGAGCGATATTACCTGGGATACCTTCCGGTCGAGCGGGGCGGGCGGTCAAAATGTGAACAAAGTAGAAACAGGAGTGCGCCTGCATTATGATTATCGAGATCCGGATACGGGCGAGGTGAAAGAAATTACCATCGAAAATACGGAAAGCCGCTCGCAGTTTGGAAATAAAGACAATGCCATCCGGCTGTTGAAATCACAATTGTATGATTTGGAACTCGAACGGCGCAAGCGATCACAATCCAAAATCGAAGCAGGCAAAAAGAAAATCGAATGGGGTTCGCAAATCCGCAGCTATGTCTTCGACGATCGCCGTGTGAAAGATCACCGCACCGATTATCAGACCTCGAATGTCCAGGCGGTGATGGATGGCGATCTCGACGATTTTATCAAAGTCTATCTGATGCAGTCGGTGGGGGAAGAGTAACGCGAATTATCCCGAATTATTTATAACAGTGCGGTTGTTCAAATACTTTTTTTATTTGCACTTCCGTCAGTGATGAATGGCATTGCGCACAGGATTCCCGCGTTTCTCCGGAGTGAGGGCGATGACAGGCTGTGCAACTGAGTTCCCAATGTACGCCCGTAACGGTGCGGTCGTCTTCGCTTCCGGCCTGGTGCTTGAAGTTGGGAGCGTGACATTGCATGCACAGTCGTGTATTCGGGTCGGACGCATAGCTGATTTCCGATTCTGCATTATACATCTGCGGATGAGGCAATTTATCCGCCCGCAAGTAGCGTTTATCCGCTCGCAGATAGAGCGCTATTCGCGGATTTCTTGCGGTGCTAGTCCGTAAAGAATCAGCGAAAAATGTCACAAACCGTTGTGATACAGGGTTATCTGTGTGCATTTGATGGCACGCCAGGCACGGGATGGCAGGGAGCATTTCCTGTTTTTCATCGCGTATTTTCCAATGGATGAAGGAGGTATCTTCCAGCGCCATCAGGTCATGGATATTGCCGTCGTAAAACATGCCGTGGCAGCGTAGACAGTCCCAATAAGGTTTTTCGAGCGCATTGTGAACGCTATCCATAAAAATTTCCCGATAATTGACGGCATGACCGCTAGCAAGCCATCCGGCGTATTCCGATTGGTGACAGGCGATGCACCGGCGGTGAATAGCCAGAATCTGTCGTTCATCCAACCGGATTTCATCGCTTGTTTTTTCTTTTGTGAAATGCGTCAGCACCATGTTAGATTTCTCTGCGAGTGAATGGAATCCCTCAGAGATGGCGGTGCCGTGACATTCGATGCAATGGACGCCTGCATGCGCCGACGACTTCCATTTGGAGTGAGAAGGCGTGATTTCGTGACATTGGGCGCAGGAATAATCCGGATCAACGCGGTTCCAGGTGATGTAAGAGCCGACAACAATCAAGATGGAGAAGAGACAAAATAATGATAAAAACACGATCTTTTTCATGGCTTGCTTAGGGATTAGTAGTCACTTTTTTCAGATAGTCGCGTGGCGACAGGTTATAATATTTTTTGAACGCTCGGCTGAAGTTGGACAATTCCTGATATCCGACAGCAAAAGCGATTTCCGAGGTGTTGAGATTGCCTTCGGTCATCAATTGTGCGGCACGGTTCATTCTTACCTGCAAAATGACGCTGTAAGGAGTGGTATCCATCAAGGCTTTCATTTTACGGAACAGCTGATTGAGGCTCATTTTCAGTTCATCCGCCAACAATTCTATCCCAAAATAGGGATCGGCGATATGCTCGATGATAATTTCATTGATTTTCTTTACAAAAGCTTGTTTTTGTGGGTTTTCAGACAGTTTTTCGCGGTATTCGTTGATGTCTTTGTATTGTTTGTATTGTTCCCACATCATTTTTCTTGATGACAAGACATTTTCTATCCTTGTTTTAAGCATTTCTTCGGAAAACGGTTTGATGATATAATCGTCTGCGCCGGTTTTATATCCCTCCAGCACGTTTGATTCCATGTGCTTGGCCGTGAGCAAGATGATCGGGATGTGATTGGTGGATTCATTTTTCCGCAGGGCTTTCAGCAATTCCAACCCATCCATGACGGGCATCATGATGTCGCTGATGATTAAATCGGGGATGTATTCGGACGCGATCTTCAGGGCTTCCTCTCCGTCTTTGGCCGAAAGGATCTTGAACTGATCGGACAGAATCCTTTCGAGATACATCCGCATATCGGGGTAATCTTCCACGATCAATATCAGGTTGGAAGAAGCGATCACTTCCGTTTTGGGCGTCGTTTTTTGTTTGTCTGGTTCTTTCGTGGCAGGATCATTAAACACTTTCAATACTTCCTTTTCCGGTTTCTGTTCGGCAACGGGCAGTAATACCGTAAAAACAGCGCCATGTTCGACTTTGCTTTCCACATAGATTTTCCCTTGATAGAGGTCTACCAATTCTTTTGTCAAAGCCAGACCGATGCCGGAGCCTTCATTGCGCAATATTTTTCTTCGTTTACCCTGGTAGAATGCTGTAAAGAGTTTTTCCTTTTCCTCGTTTGAAATGCCGATCCCGGTATCGGAGACCTGGATTTGGAGGTATTTCTTATTGTTTTCGATGGTTTCGGAGAGGTTGACTTCAATTTTTCCCCCTTCGGGCGTATATTGAAAAGCGTTTGAAATCAGATTGTACAGAATTTTATCCAATTTATCCGGATCGAAATTCATCCAGGAATTGACAATACTGGAAGTGGTGATGTATTGGATGTTTTTTTCTTGAGCGTAAAACGTAAAAGAAGAAGTCAAGTCGATGATGAAACGGATGATGTCGTCGTATTTCATATTCAGTTCCATCTTTCCGGCTTCAATCTTTCTGAAATCCAGCAGTTGATTGACCAGCCTGAGAAGTCGTTCGCTGTTGCGGAACATCATCTGAAATAACCCTTCGTCTTCGCGGTTATAATTCTTTTTTTCGATGATCTGTGTCAACGGCCCCAAGATCAATGAGAGTGGCGTGCGAAATTCGTGCGAAATATTGGTAAACAGGTTGAATTTCATGTTGTCGAGTTCACGGATTTGTTTCGCCTCCAGTTTTGCGATTTCCAAGTTATTTTTGTCACGTTCACGAATCATGAAATAAGAAAACAACAGGTAAATTAATCCGCATAAAAGAATGAAATAGACGGCGAAAGCATATCCCGTTCTCCAGAAAGGAGGCTGAATGGTAATGTTCAACGATGCCGGAGTTTCGTTCCATACGCCGTTGTTGTTGGAGGCTTTCACCAGGAAAGTGTATTCTCCCGGATTCAAATTGGTATATGTGACGGTTCGTTGACCCGGATTGGCGGAAATCCACTCGTGGTCGAATCCTTCCATCTTGTATTGGTACTGGTTCTTGGAGGGAGAAACGAAATTGAGGGCAACGAATTGGAAAGAAATGACCGATTGCGAATGTTTGATTTTGATTTTGTCCGTTTCGCTGATCAATCGGGTGAGGATCCCTTTCTCGCCGGGGAGGACGGAACGATTGAATATCTGGAAATCCGTGATGACGACCGTCGGTTTTTGTTCGTTGATTTTCAGCGCTTCGGGATAAAAAGTATTGAATCCGTTTTTGCCGCCGAACAGTAATTCTCCGTCTTTGGCTTGATAGAAAGCGCCTAACAGGAATCCTTTATTGTGAAGTCCGTCGGATTCATCGTAAAGGTAGAAAGTGTTGTCTTTCGGATTGAATTTGATGATGCCGGTGGTGGTTGTCATCCACAGGATTCCATTTTTGTCTTCACAAAAACCAAAAACCGGATCGCCGTAATCCATGCCGGGACGTTTGACCAATTCAAACTTTTTCTCGTTTTTGTCGAAGCGATGCAGTCCGCCCATGGTGCCGATCCAGAATATCCCTTCAAGATCTTCGTAAATCGTGGTGATGAAGTTGTTGGTGACAGATGCCTCACTGTCGTTCTGGGTGTATATTTCTTTTATTTTCAAGTCGCGCGAATAATGCTGCAATCCTGCTTCCGTCCCTATCCACAATTCAAGATTTCGGTCGCGGTAGATGACATGGGTCTTTTCTTCGGGATAAATGATTTGTTTACTCTCAAACAACGGAGTGAACACGCCTGTTGAAGGATTGTAATTGATGACGCCCAATTCGGTTGACAGCCAGAGGCTATGATCCCAATCTTCGTAAATGCCGTACACATTTCGGTAAGAGACGTTCATTTCGGGCGGTGGCGGAATTTCAATTCGGGAGAACCGGTCGGTAGCAGGATCGTATTTTATCAGGAATTTAGCGTAGGTGCCAATCCAGATGATGCCGTTTTCCGCTTCGCAAAAAGACTGGAAGATCGGAATGACCGATTCCTGGTCAACTGCATGCAGCACGCATTTATTGATGGATTTCCTGTCGGGACTGATTTTGTCGATGCAATTGTGCCCTCCGATCCAGATGTTGTCACGCCGGTCTTTTAAAAGTGCATAGACGCCCTCGTCAGACAGGGAGACAAGGTCGTTTTCTTTGCAAATCCAGCTGAACTGCGAGGTCAGCGGGTTGTAAAGATTGACGCCGGCTGAAGTGCCGATCCACACGTTTCCATTGTGATCCTGATAAACGCAGTTGATGAAGTCGGAGAGCAACCCGTTGATGTAAGTGAATTTGTCATTTTGGGTATCCAGAATGCCTCCTTTGACTGAAGCGGCGACCCACAGATTACCTTCATTGTCTTCGAAAGAAGAACGGACAGAGGGAGTTGCGCTGGAATAGTTCCGGCAGGAATTTTTCTCCGGGTCTAATGCATAGATTCCCTTATCGCCGGAGGAGATCCAAACGATGCCTTTGCTGTCGATGTTGATCTCTACAATGTTTTTAGAAGTGCTGTTCCCCCATTGCGGAGGAATGCTGAAAGTCTTGGTTTGTATGTCGAAGCAGTAGATTCCTCCTCCCCATGAAGAAAGCCAGAGGGTGTTGCGCTTATCCAATGCGATGTCGGTCAAGGCGTTGTTAAGGAGTTCGCCCGAGGGGTGCTTCAGCGGATAGTTTGTGAAGGTATTCGTCTGGGGACTGAACATGTCCAAGCCACCGCGGTCGACTGCAATCCAGAGGTTTCCGTTTCTGTCTTCTACAATTCCCGATACGTCGTTGTAACTTAAGCTGCCGGAAGGTTTTTCGTGCCGGAAAGTGGTGATTTGTCCGGTTGACAAATCCATCCGGCTGAGGCCGCCGCCCTTTAACCCGATCCACAAGTTATTTTCCGAATCTTCATACAGACAGCGGATGAAATTGCCTCCGATCGAATTTTCCTGTTGCGGATTATGCTTATATACCACTATTTGGTATCCATCATATTTGTTCAATCCATCGGAAGTGCCGATCCAGATGAATCCTTTTTTGTCTTCCAGCAGGCAAGTAATGGATCCGCTGGATAAATTGTCTTTGATGGTTAATTGGTTGAATCCGAAAGTATGTTGGGCAAAAACTGGCGCATAAAATAGTGGGAGTATAAAGCATGTTATCCCCGTCCACACCAACTTCATTTTTATATTCCCAAAATTCACTTCCATCCAATTTCTAACTTCTAACCTCTAACTTTCAACTATTAAAGTTTTTCACGATATATTCCCCCGTCCTAAAGGCTGTTGCCATGATGGTAAGCACAGGATTGAACCCGCCGTTGGTGACCAATACGCTGCCGTCGGCGATAAACAGGTTATCGATGTCGTGCACCTGGCAATGCTTGTTGACAACCGAGGATTTCGGATCGTTTCCCATGCGGCAAGTGCCGGCCTGGTGCTGCCCGCCGCTGGGGACTGTAGACAATCCGGGGATGTTGATCCAGGTCTTCAAGGCGCCTGCTTCTTTGATTATCTCTTCGGCTTTGGTAGCGAGGAAGCGTCCATGTTCGACGTCTAACGGATGTCTGCCGCCCGAAAGCGCCACCACCGGGATGCCCCAGTGGTCTTTGACCGACGGGTCAACGGTAGCGCGCGATTCGAATACCGGCATTTCCTGGATTGGTCCTACCAGCCGCGCTATCCGGTAGTAGTTGTTGCGCTGAAAGGCTTTGTGACCTATCCCCCAGCGCGGCTCTCCACTCGGACGGAAGCGGGAAAAATCGTAAGGCAGCAGGAAAAACTCGTTGGCCAACATTCCGCCGCCGATGATTCCGGGATTGTGATGGCTATAATCACAGATAGCCATTGTAGCACCGGGTCCGGCATGATCAAGAATGTCGAAGTCGAAAATTCCGCAGGCGCTGACGTAGGCATGGGCTTGCAGATTGCGCCCGACCCAGTCGTGGTTGTTGCCCGCACCATTGGGATGCAGCTTGGATTTGGAATTGAGCAACAGGCGTGCCGTTTCGGTGGCAGCACCGGCGACGATGACGATGTCGGCAGTCTGGGTATGGCCTTTGCCGTTTTCGTCGAAATAGCGGACGCCCGTGGCGCGGCTTTTATCGTCAATGACGATTTCTGCAACGATACTGTTGGTTTTCACTTGGCAGTTTCCCGTGCGAATAGCGACCGGAATGACGGTATTCTGGCTGCCGTTTTTTGCATCACAGGGGCAGGCATAGCCGCAACAAGTATGGTTGCGGACACATCCGGCGCGACCGTTGTACGGCACGGAATTGCGCAGCATCGGAATCGGGAACGGGTGCAGGCCCATCCGTTTGCAGGTGTCAAACAAGACCTTTCCTTCCCGATTCTGCTCAAAGGGCGGCATCGGATAAGGCTTACTCCTGTATCCCGCAAATGGATTGGTCTCATCGCCGGAGACGCCTACCTCCCATTCCGCTTTGACATAATAGGGTTCTAAATCGTCGTAAGTGATCGGCCAGTCGTCGAGCGTAGAACCTTCCACGGCGCCGTAGATGCTTTTCAGACGGAAATCTTCAGGCATAAATCGCCAAGCCATGGCGCCATAGCTCACCGTGCCGGAACCGACGCAGGCGGCATTGTGCCCGTAGCGTCCATCGTCGGGATAAATTGTCTCACGTCGTCCGTCGGGATGCACGATGACACGCGGCTGTCGCACCCAATCCGGACCGTAGGCGTTGCCCAACGCCTGCACGCGCTGCGAGATCAGTTCGTCGTTGATATGCCGGTCGTAGTCAGGCCATCCGCCCCGCTCATAGAGGATGACGGAAAATCCGTTTACCGCCAGTTCTTTGGCTACAACGCCTCCGCCGGCACCGGCACCTATCACAATTGCATTTACGTGTTTCATGATAATTAGTGGTCAGTCTAACTTCTAACTTCTAACTTTTTAAACATTTTGTCCTTCCTCCCTCAATCTTTTTCTTAGCTGCTGGACATCCACTTGATGAACATCGTGAGCGGATTGTTTGGCGGCGAGCGCGGCAGCGAGTCCGGCGGCTTCTCCGGTAACGAGACAGGGCGGCATGACGCGAAGGGCGCCGAAAGCCATGGAATCGGTAGAGATGGGACGTCCGGCCACCAAGACATTGCTCAGCCCTTTTGGTGTGAGCGTCCGGTAGGGAATGCCATGGGTTTCGCCTCTCTTGTAATGCTCGTATCGCTCGTCGTTCATCATTTCGCCGATGTGGACGTCGATGTAATAATTGTTTCGCCCGATGCTGTCGTCGAAGTCCCGCCGCGCCAACCAGTCATCGACAGTGAAGATGTAATCGCCTTCGACGCGTCGCGTTTCACGGATGCTCAACAGGCTGCAAGTGTTGACAATAAAGGAATCGCCATAAATCTCCGGCATGAATTTCTTGAAGGCTTCGTGGTATTGGATGACCATTTGTCGTCCGCGAAACATGGCTTCCGTCAGGTCGTCGGGATTGAGCAAATCGAGCCCTTTCAAGTGACCGATGTTGAACTGGACAATGCCGGGCGCAATCATCGGGTTAACGACATGATCATCAATGATCAAGGGATATTCTCCCGAAGCGATGATTTTGTATATCAGGCTTTCTTTGTTGGAATAGTGCAGTTTCGGCGCTTTGTAGAACGCTTCTTCATGGACGTTGGCAAAGGTGAAGCAGAACGACGGTTTTTGCGTCTCTCCTTTGTCGTTGCCGATGAAGACATTGGCCCCTGCCCATGCTGCCAGGTCGGCGTCGCCCGTACAGTCCACATACACTTTGGCTTTGAACCTGTTCAGGCCGACTTTGTTGGCAACCAAGAGCGAATCGACGACGCCGTTCGTTTTCATGTCTACGGCAGCCAATCGAGAGAAAAACAGCACTTTGACGCCTGTATCCTTCACCATGTTGTCGTACACCACTTTCAGATATTCCGCATTGATAGGCACCCAGTCTAATTTGCTTTCGGGTATTTGGGGCATTCCCTTTTTGGATTCCCGAAAGACTTTCTCGGCAATGCCTTTGTAGATGATTTTTTCTCCATCAGAAAACGGACACCAGGCGGGCACCAATCCTGCAGTTCCCATACCACCCAAGACGCCCATGGCTTCGATCAGCAATGTTTTTGCACCTTCGCGGGCGGCGGCGATGGCAGCAGTGCAACCCGACGGACCTCCTCCTACTACAATCACATCCCAATCGTCGTAGACAGGAATCGCACGGTTGCTCAACCGATTTGGCTGTTGCTTTTTACAGGAAGCCAGGCCTGCCAACGGCAGACTCGCCGCCAATCCGGCAACCCCTGCACTTCTCACAAAATTTCGTCTATTCATAATTCGTTTTTTTTATTCTCTTTGAGACGCGGCACGCCACGTCTCTACTTTCCTCTCACAGAGACGGTGCATGCACCGTCTCTACATTTCAACTTTCAACTGTTACAAGTACCTGTTTTGCCCTATCAACAACGGATAATCCAATTTCAACATTTTGAAACTGACATAATCTTTGTTTCCTCCATGGCGTGGAGAACCGTAAAATCCTTGCATGGTTCGAGCCAGCAGTTTGTTAAAAAAATCTTTTGGAGCAATTTTCCACAGGTCGGATTTTATTTCGTCTTTTTCCATGGATTGCATAATGGCGATTTGCGTAGGAACATCCAATTCTTCAAACAATCGGTTGTGCGTCGCTCGACACCAGGCTTGCAACGAAGCGATGCCGTTTTTGAACAAGATTTGTTCTTTGGGGAAACGAAGTTTCGATTGTTTGTCGATGAAATGAATGACGCCGGCATCCGTGGCTCCCGGAAATTCATCTGCCGGGATGATTTGCTCGCATAACGCAATCAGGCATGCTGCTTCTTGTTCCGTAAAGACCAGGTAGTTGTTTCCGGAGAGCGGCTTGCATGACGGAATAATCAACAAACTTCCATACAGCAGACCGGCAGCTTTGATAAATTCACGACGATTGTAATTTTTCATACGTCAATATTTTTTTTAGTTCGTATGGAACTCGCATATCATTATTGTCCTCAATTTGGATGTTTGAAAATCATGCTCGTTTCATGACAGTCGGCATTATTTCCAATGAATGACAATGGTTTCTTCGGGTGCAATATTAATCATTTTTTTTGAAACTTCCGAATCTGAAAACAGGACTGTCGGGCTGAGCGGATGATCGGTCAGTTTAATTTTCTTCGAACGGATATCCTTATTGATGATTACACTGATGTATTCATCTCCGGCTTGCAGTATTAGCATGGAAACACCTTCCTGATGCGAAAGGAAAATGAAAGGAAGTTGTCGGATTTGTTCCTGCAATTCTGCCCGAAGGAAATCAGACAACGGTTTTTTGTTTTTGCTGCGTTCAGCTCCCAAAGCAACCAAGGCAGGCAACCACACGACACTCCCTCTTCCGTATTGATGGCGGAGGGCAAGGATATGATTCCCTTCGCGAATCAATGGCGTTCCTTCGGTAAGGTGGATGTGGCTTTTCCAGAGATGTGTCGGCATCTCCGTATTCCCGAACGGGATATGGAAATCTCCCGGAATGCAGACCACTTCGCTGAGGGCGCCTCCGAACAACTCGTGCAACGGCGAACCGACAGCATTCAGGTTCAGCATATTTTCGTCATAATAGGCAGTTAATCCCTCCATAATCACTTTGCCGCCTTTTGCAACAAACTGTTTGAGCGGCTCCCAGTAAGGGGAAGGGATGGAAATCTGGTGCGCAAGGATGATACATTCTCCTGAGTAATCGTTTTTATTCCAGTCAAATTCTCCGATTTCGCCGAAGTTGCTTTTGATACCGTTTTCCGACAGTATTTCATAGCAAGCGACCGCCGATTTCATTACGCCTCCAGGAAAACGACCCTCGTAGTTATTGTCGGAAGAATTGTTGTATTGTACTTGTTTTTCCGTCCACAACGATTCGCGGGTGTAGAGGATGGAGATGGGCGAATTGAAAGATTGCATACGTGAAAACAGCTGTTTGTGAGCGTCGACAGTAGCGATCACCTCTCGTGCCGCCAGCAACCTGTCCGACGGATTATTCTGAAAGTCCAGCATCGCCCATTCTCCGGCTTCTTCTCCAATTGAGCGTGGATTGAAGCACCAGAAGATGATTCCTTCAGCGCCGGTTCCGAGGCATGTCCAAAGCCATTGCGTAGCTTCTTCGGACGTCGGGCAAAACCCGTTGAATCCGCTGTAAGTATTGTTTCCTCCCTGCAATTCCGTAATCCAGAAAGGCAGCTTTCCGGCGCCCGAACGGATGATTTCGCAATTGGCCGCCAAAGCCATCGCATATTGCGAACGGTTGAAATATCCGAAATGCCAACTTGGGTGCGCCGAACCGCCCAAAGACGTCAAGAAATGTCTCCAAGCCGGAAAATTGTATTCGGCTGCATTACTGAAAATGGCATGGCTGTTGACATGGATTTCGCTTTCAGTATCGTATTTTTTCACCTCTCCGGCGAGCCATTGCAGATACCAGGTATTGTAGTCCATCAGGAATTTTTTGTTGTCGAAATTAATCAGCAAAGTATA
>JAISUK010000037.1 GCA_031272075.1 Dysgonamonadaceae bacterium | reverse complement strand
GCCTTCTTTGTACGGCCGCTGGGGACACTGAATACGGAAGTCAACCTGACATTCAAGGACACCCATTCGGTGACGCGCACCGGAGCCATGCAACTGAAATCCACCGGAACGACGAATGAATTGCCGGACGGCGTACTGAAAATCTCTGCGCAAAACAGCTATGGCAATTCCTGGATTACCTTGGATTTCAATGCGCAAACACAGGAAAACGTCCTGCAACTGTTCTCCGACAGCGAATCGGCGCCGCAGCTCTTTACGATAGATGAATCGCAACAGAAGAATACGATACAGCATGTGCCGACAAGCGACCGGGAATTGGAAATCCCGTTGGGCATCCGCTCTACAAACACAGGGAAATATGAATTGAGGTTTGACAATGTCGAATCGCTGGGAGTGGAATCACTCTCGCTGATAGACAGACAGAATCCCGACGGGACAATCTTTGATTTGCTTGACAACAACTCCTACCGTTTCGACCACCACTACGGCAACCTCGAAAACCGCTTCGTGCTGAAAGTAGGAAAAGTGGCGACAGGCGTGACCCGCATCAGCCCAAACAGCAAGACCCGCATCTTCACGATCGACAAGACGCTGCATGTCACCTCCGGCGTAGCCGTCAGTGAAGTGACGGTCTCCAGCATCCAGGGAATACGGATACTGGCCGATCAAGACATCAACAGCACCAACTTCAGTAAGCCGCTGGCGGCAACCGCCGGTGTCTACCTGGTGACGGTGAAACTCACCGACGGCTCAACGGAAGTCGGGAAGATTATAGTTAAATAATCCGGGATTTGAGATATCCTTCTTTCAGGAGGATTTCCAGGACTTTCTTCCGGAAGTCACCCTGAACGATGATCTCAGCATCCTTGGCCGACCCGCCTGCTCCACATTTTACCCGGAGCAGCTTGCCGAGAAGTTCTAAATCACGCTCATTACCGATAAAACCGGTGATGAGCGTGACTTGTTTTCCGCCTCGGTTGCGCTTGTCCAGCTGTATCCGCAACGTTTGCTTCTCTTTCTCCAGCGTCGCCGCCTCTTCGGTCTCCCCAGTGTCGTAACTGAAATCGGGGTTGGTGGAATAGACAATATTCAATCGGTCTTTCCACGAATTGTCGTTCTTCATTGCTCGGTTGTTTGTTTAATGTTTGTGCAAAGATAGTTTATTTTTGTAGAGACGGCACATGCACCGTCTCTACACAGAGATTGCACGTATCGTCAAAAAAAATATCAATAAAATTTCGATCGTATGCATGAGATTCCGCAATTTTTTCATACTTTTGACATATCAAATAAAATGAATTTATGAAGAAGATTTTTTATGCAATGTTGGGATTGTTGTTTTGCGCCGCATGCACAGGCGTAAAGAAGGAACAACCCATTACGGACGATGCAACATCCGGCGATCCGGCAGCGATCGCAGACACAGCGGTTGCGTCCAAGTCGTTTGATGAATTATTTCAGCCGATAGAGGTGACGCAACTCACCGACAATGTGTTTAAGCTGGTAGGACAGGATTATACCGTCATCACTGCCGGTGATTCCGTGTCCTATAATTCCATGACCGCCAGTTGGGGCGGCTGGGGCATTTTGTTCAGCAAACCTGCTACCTGGTGTTTTCTGCGGGCAAGCCGTTATACGCTGGAACTGATGAAGAAAGAACAGACCTACACGATGTCGTATTTCAACGATCTTTATAAAGAAGACGTGTTGTTTTTCGGTTCCAAAACCGGCAGGGACACCGATAAAATGAAAGAAAGCCGCCTCACGGGGGTATTGACGCCCTCAGGCAACACGACTTTCAAAGAAGCGCGCCTGGTGTTGGAATGTAAATTGATGGAAGTGACGACGGTTCACCCCGACGATTTTTACGATCAGGAATACGTGGATTTCGTTGTCTCAGGATTCAACGACGCCAAAGCGTATCACAAGATGGTGTTTGGGGAGATCACGAAGGTTTGGATTAGGAAATAGTGGCTAGTGGTCAGAAAATTCGTAACATAACTTTCAACTTTCAACTAAATTAATAGTATTATGTCAAAAATATTAATAATAGGAGCAGGAGGAGTCGGTACAGTCGTCGCACATAAGGTGGCCGCCAATCCGGAGCAGTTTACCGAAATTATGCTGGCAAGCCGCACGGTAGCGAAATGCAATGCCGTTGCGGATGCCATCGGGACTCGGTATGGGAACAGGAAAATCGAGACGGCGCAGGTGAACGCCGACCATGTAGATGAATTGGTCGGCCTGTTCAACCGCTTTCGTCCGGAGATCGTCATCAATGTAGCGCTTCCATACCAGGACCTGACAATCATGGATGCCTGCCTCGCCGCAGGAGTGAACTACCTGGATACGGCCAATTATGAGCCGCCGGAAGAAGCAAAATTTGAATACAAATGGCAGTGGGACTACCACGACCGGTTTAAGGAAGCGGGACTGACGGCGATACTGGGTTGCGGATTCGATCCGGGCGTGACAAGCGTCTTCACGGCTTATGCCGCCAAGCATTATTTCAAAGAGTTGCAATACCTGGATATTGTGGACTGCAATGCTGGCGACCACGGGAAAGCCTTCGCCACGAATTTCAATCCGGAGATCAATATCCGCGAAGTCACGCAAAAAGGGAAATATTGGGAAGACGGGCAATGGGTTTATACCGAGCCACATGCCATCCACAAACCTTTGCATTACCCGCATATCGGCGCGAAGGAATCGTATGTGATTTACCATGAAGAACTGGAATCGTTGGTGAAGCACTTCCCTACCCTGAAACGGGCGCGTTTCTGGATGACTTTTAGCCAGGAATACCTGACGCATTTGCGGGTCATTCAGAATATCGGCATGGCGCGTATCGATCCGGTGCTCTACAATGGTGTGGAGATCGTGCCGATCCAGTTTCTCAAAGCCGTCTTGCCTGATCCGGGAACGTTGGGAGAAAACTATACCGGCAACACTTCGATCGGATGCCGACTGAAAGGATTGGACAAATCCGGAAATCCGCTTACCTATTATATATATAATAACTGTTCACATGCGGAAGCGTTCAAGGAGACCGGCGCACAGGGCGTCAGCTACACTACCGGCGTACCGGCCATGATCGGCGCGATGATGTTTGTCAAAGGACTATGGCGGAAACCCGGCGTCTTCAATGTGGAAGAATTTGATCCGGATCCATTCCTGGAACAGCTGAACATACAGGGATTGCCCTGGCATGAGATCATCAACGAGGACCTGGAGGTATAATGAATAAAGAAGGCATTGTTGTACAAATTATCGGACATAAACAGATAAAGATGAGCGATCATGCCAACCAAACCCTATAAATTAAATAATTATGAGTGAAAAAGTAAAAGAAACAGAAGTGAAGGAAACAGCAATGCCGAATGCAGAAAAAATGAAAGCATTGCGTGCCGCAATGGACAAAATTGAAAAGAGTTATGGGAAAGGGTCGATCATGAAAATGGGTGACGACCGTGTGGAAGAAGTCGGTGTGATTTCTACCGGCTCCATTTCCCTGAATGTGGCATTGGGCGTCGGAGGCTATCCCCGCGGTCGTGTCATCGAAATCTACGGACCGGAATCGTCCGGGAAAACCACCCTGGCGATACATGCCATTGCGGAAGCGCAGAAAGCCGGCGGCGTGGCGGCATTCATCGATGCCGAACATGCGTTCGACAGATTTTATGCCGAGAAACTGGGCGTGGATATTGACAATTTATGGATTTCGCAGCCCGATTCCGGCGAACAAGCATTGGAGATTACCGAACAACTGATTCGTTCTTCGGCAATCGATATCATTGTGATCGACTCGGTGGCGGCATTGACGCCCAAAGCGGAGCTGGAAGGCGAAATGGGCGAATCCAAGATGGGACTGCAAGCGCGACTGATGTCGCAAGCGCTGCGGAAACTGACAGCCACCATCAGCAAGACGAACACGACCTGCGTATTTATCAACCAGTTGCGGGAAAAGATCGGAATGATGTTCGGTAACCCCGAAACAACTACCGGCGGGAATGCCCTGAAATTCTATGCTTCCGTCAGGCTGGACATCCGCAAAGGCGCTCCCATCAAAGAAGGTGAAGACGTGATCGGCAACCAGACGCGCGTGAAAGTGGTGAAGAACAAAGTGGCGCCTCCTTTCAAGAAAGCGGAATTTGACATCATGTTCGGCGAAGGCATCTCCAAAAACGGCGAGATCGTCGACCTGGGTTCAGAACTGGGAATCATCAAGAAGAGCGGCTCGTGGTACAGCTACAATGAGGTGAAAATCGGACAGGGACGAGATGCCGCGAAGGATTGCATGAAAGACAATCCCGAATTGGCGGAAGAAATCGAAAAGCTCATCATGGAGAAGCTGAAGAAATGATTCGGGAAAGGGCGCACTTTCCTGTTTTGCAGCATGTAGAAGAAGGGATATGAATTTATTTTCGGAAGATCCGGTTCATCGCTCCCGTTCGAGGGGAATGATAGAAGTGATTTGCGGCTCGATGTTTTCCGGGAAGACGGAAGAATTGATCAGGCGCTTGCGCCGCGCACAGTTCGCTAAGCAGACGGTAGAAATCTTCAAACCGTCGATCGATGTCCGTTACGATATCGACGGCGTGGTCTCGCACGACCAAAATTCCATCGCCTGTACGCCGGTCGAACATTCAGCGAATATCCTGCTGTTTTCGAGTGGGATAGACGTTATCGGCATCGACGAAGCGCAATTCTTCGACAACGGGCTTCCGAGGGTCTGTAATCAATTGGCCGACCAAGGCATCCGCGTGGTGGTGGCCGGCCTGGATATGGATTTCAAGGGGAATCCGTTCGGACCGATGCCGGAATTATGCGCCATCGCAGAGAGCGTCACCAAAGTGCATGCCATCTGTGTGGAATGTGGCCAACTGGCCAGTTACTCCCACCGGCTCGTGGCGAATGACAAACTGGTGCTGCTCGGCGAAAAGGAAGAATATCAACCCTTGTGTCGCAATTGTTACAATCGATATCGCACCCCTGAAAAGGCCTAAACATATTATTACCAATGTATGACAAATAAGGAAATAAAGGGAGAAATAGCACATATTTATCTTTTATTGGATCGAAAAAAACTGCGGGAAGTATTTGATTCCGTCTATTCGATCATCGCCGATTTACAGCATTGGCAACTGTCAGAAAGGCATTACGAATTGGAAACAACGTATAAATACATGCTCCAATATTTGACGGAAGGCGTGAAAGACCCGCGCCAACAGCTGATATACACAGATTTGTTGCGCTCTTGCTACCAATTGACAGACGCCGCTTGCCTGCAATGGCATATCAGGGATACTGCGGGACTGTATTTCGACAAGAAGCGGAACCTGATGCACCATTCCTCCCAGCAAAAATCCCTAACCGTCTGCCTGACAGCGATCGAAACCACCTGGGAGAAAATCTCGCTCGCCAGCATGCTCAACGACGCTCTTTCCGAAACCGATTCCGCAATTTTGGATCTATGGCGCGAAATGAATGATTTGACCACAGCGCTGTTTCATGCTGTTTGGCTGAATGAACTGCTGACGCCGGAAGAAGCGCTGGCGCTGGAACAATTCCTGGACAATGAACTCAACTCGGAGATGGCCAAAAGCATCATTATTTCCGCATTGACGATGAGTCTACTGTTTACTTTCGACGAACGCAAGGCGTTGATTTTATTCTCCTCCTACGAAAACGACAACGAAGCGGTCCGCCAACGGGCATTGGTCGGACTGCTTTTATTTTTGCGTAAATATGATACCCGGCTGTGGCTTTATCCGCAGATCACCGGTCGGCTGGACTATCTGTGCGAAAGCAAAGATTTCGTCGTGAATGTGCGCGACATCCTGCTCCAATTTATCATGAGCAAGGAGACGGAACAGATTACGAAAAAAATCAAGGAAGAGATCATTCCGGAAATGTTGCGAATCAGTCCAGAACTAAACCGGAAAATCCGGATGGACGATCTGTTGACCGACACCGACATGGAAGACCGAAATCCGGAATGGGAAGAAATCCTTGAACAATCGGGATTGAAGAGCATGCTGGAAGAGTTTTCCGAATTGCAGATGGAAGGAGCGGACATCATGCATTCTTCTTTCTCCAACCTGAAGACGTATACATTTTTTGACGAAATAAGCAATTGGTTCCTGCCTTTCTATGCCAATCCGATGTTTTTCAGGGATTTTCCTCCCGAAGAGACGAAACAGATTGTCGGCGTGCTGAAGGAATCGAACGTATTGTGCAATTCCGACCGGTATTCTTTCTTTTACAGCACGATGCAAATGCCGGATAAATTCCGGAAGATGATGACGGCACAGTTTGCCGAGCAATCCGAAGGCTTGAAAGACATTCAGAAAGAAGAACTTCCCGGAACGGAGAAGCAATCCTCGCTTATTTCCAAACATTATATCCAGGACTTATACCGTTTTTTCAAGATACATCCCCGCAAGCGGGAGTTTGAAGATATTTTTGAGAAGATGCCGGATTTGATACAGACGAAGAGCATCGGACGGATTGTTGCCGACAAAGACAGCAGACTGATTATCGGCGAATACTATTTCAACCGGAATCATTACCGCGAAGCAATCTGTGTATTCGACGACCTGATTGATGAAATTGCCGACGACGGCACGCTCTATCAGAAAAAAGGCTATTGCTTGCAGAAGCTCGGCGATACGGAACAGGCGCTGCAAGCCTACCTGCATGCGGAATTGCTGAACGCGGGTTCTTCCTGGATCATCAAGAAGATCGCTTACTGCTACCGGATATTGAAAAAGCCGGAAGAAGCGCTGGCCTATTACCGCAAAGCAGAGCTGCTGAACCCCGACAACCTGTCTGTGCAATTGTGTATCGGGCATTGCTTCCTGGAGTTGGGTGACTATGCCGAAGCATTGAAATATTATTTCAAGGTAGAATACCTCGACAAGCACAGCGAACGAGCCTGGCGCCCGATTGCCTGGTGCTCGTTTCTCATCGGGAAATACGAGCAGGCCAACGACTACTTTGAAAAAATCCTCTCAAACCGACCGGACGCGTCCGATTACTTGAATTACGGACATGTGCAATTGGTCAATGGAGATATCAACCGTGCACTTGGGTATTATCAATCGGCAGTCAAGGCGTTTGACGGCTCAATGGAAAAATTCGACGCCGTGTTTAATGCCGACCTGCCGGAATTGCTTCGACAGGGCGTCCATGAAGAAGACGTCCCCTTGATTTTAGACCGGTTGATGTATGATATGAAACAAAAAAACAAAGAATAATAATGAATTGGCTTGACAGTTTGTTTTTGGGAGAAGGAGTCGCCCATACGGTCTTACTTTTTGCAATCGTCATCGCTTGCGGGATCGCGCTCGGGAAGTTGAAGCTGTTTGGAGTATCCCTGGGAATAACTTTTGTGTTGTTTGTAGGAATTGTCGTCGGGCATCTCGGATTGAAAGTCGATCATGGGATCCTGCATTTCATGAAAGAGTTCGGGTTGATCCTGTTTGTCTATTCCGTTGGTTTGCAAGTCGGTCCGGGTTTCTTTTCTTCTTTCAGGAAGGGAGGCATCCGGCTGAATATGCTCGCTGCGGGCGTCGTATGTCTGGGCGTGCTCATCACCCTCATCCTCCATTTTGTCACCGGCATATCGATGCAAACGATGGTCGGCATCCTGTCGGGCGCAGTCACCAATACGCCCGGCCTGGGCGCTGCACAACAAGCCTACACCGACATGAATAACGGCGCAGGGGACCCGACGATAGCGATGGGTTATGCGGTTGCGTATCCATTGGGTGTGGTGGGCGTGATCATGTCGATCATCCTGCTGAGGTATGTTTTCAAGGTCCGTTTCGCAAAAGAATCGGAAAACTTTCAGCAGGCGAGCGAACAGAAGCAATCCATCGAATTGAGCTCGTTGGAAGTTAAGAACCCCGCCATTTTCGGGAAGACCATCCTGGAAATCTCACGGCTGGCAGACAAGCGATTCATCGTTTCGCGCGTATTGCATCACCGGAATGAAAAGATTGAAATTGCCTCATCGCAGACGGTGCTGAATGCCGACGACCGGATTTATGTATTGTCGACTCCCGAAGACAGCGACAAGATTGCGGCTTTCATCGGCAAAAAGATCGAGATGGAACAATCGGAATGGGACATGCTGGATCAGCAACTGGTGTCGAGGCGGATACTCATCACCAAGTCGGTAATGAACGGCAAATCGCTCGGACAGTTGAATTTCCGCGCCAATTTCGGCGTCAACATCACCCGCATCAACCGTTCGGGCGTAGACCTGATCGCCGATTCGCACCTCATCCTGCAGATCGGTGACCGCGCTACGGTGGTCGGCGACGAACATGCCATCCGGAATGTGGAAAAAGTCTTCGGCAACCAGCTGAAACGGCTGAACGAGCCGAATCTGATTCCCATCTTCATCGGGATCGCCCTCGGCGTCTTGCTGGGGAGCATTCCTTTTTCTTTCCCGGGCATCCCGCAACCCGTCAAACTGGGATTGGCCGGCGGCCCGATCATTGTCGCCATCCTCATCAGCGTGTTCGGCCCCAAATACAAACTGGTGACCTACACAACGATGAGCGCCAACCTGATGTTGAGAGAGATCGGCATCTGCTTTTTCCTGGCATGTGTCGGCATCGAAGCCGGTGAGGGATTCGTGGATACGATTATCCACGGCGGCGGATTGAGCTGGATCGGACTGGGTGTCATCATTACTGTTGTACCGCTTTGGATTGTGGGAATCGTCGCCCGTTGTTTCTTCGGCCTGAATTACTTCACTATCATGGGGTTGTTGTCCGGAAGCATGACCGACCCACCCGCATTGGCCTTTTCTAACTCGATGGCAGGAAACGACATCCCTTCGGTCGGCTATGCCACCGTCTATCCTTTGACCATGTTTTTAAGGGTATTGTCGGCGCAATTATTGATATTGCTGTTTCTGTAACGACAGTCGCGTAATTCTTGTTATGGAGTAATCACTTCAAAAAAAAATAGAATTTATCAATCTTATATCAATGAAATCTATATGAACCCAATCCATGGTTTTACCTTCAATCCTTCAATCTTCCGGGAAGAGCGCCAGAAGGATGCACTGCTCGCTGCCTTTGACCCAGGCAGGAAAAGTGTTGTTGGGTGTATGCCGGGGAATGTAATCTATCAACGCCTGCAAATCGAAGCGGTCGGAAACAATGCCGGCGCCTGTCCGGGCGGCATCAAAAGCATTGCAGGCTTGTTCGATATGTGCGGGAACCATCAACACCGGCTTTCCGAAATACATCGCTTCGCATACGGATTCAAAACCGGCAGTTGTGGCATACGCCTTACACCGTGCCAGGTATTCCAGGAAGAGCGTGTCGTTCAGTTGGTGAAATGAGAGGTGATCGTTGATGACCGTCGTTTCTGCCGCTTCGCGTTTGTCCCAGAAGAAATGGAAGGCAGTCTCCGGATGCGCCTGCTGAAACAGGATGATGTCGTCGGCATAGTTGGGGTTCAACAAGTATCCGTGAATAAAATCACCCTGTGACGGCTGGAGTTCCAATACTTCCTTGCGCAACAACGGCGGGACGACCGTGATATTCAACTTCCGACATGGCTCCATCGGATACATCGACAGCGCCAACAGCCGGGAAGCATTGATGCAGGTGATTTTGGTAAAGAATTTCAAACCTTCCAGTTCGATGGGATTCTCGTCCGGAAACACGAAATCTGGGTGCAACAGCGCGTACTGATGAGCGATGCTGACGAACGGCACTTTGGGCGGAATCAATGCGTAGGTCAGTCCCAAAAGCAGGTCGTAGAAATTAATGACCAAGTCGACTTCGAGTTCTTCAATCTGTTTGCGTATAAAACGGATGCTTCGAAAATAGACCTCCGACTTCAAGATATTGTAAATGACACTTTTCCAAATATTCGGCTTTTTGCTTTTTACTGCCGGCAGGAAATTGGGGCTGTAGAATTGTTGTATCGGCGCTTGAATCGCTTTGGAAAAGAAAGACGGCAAAACGCGGTGTTCGCTTTTGCCCACCAGCACGCCTGCTACCTGATGACCATTACGTATCAACATATCGTGCAATGCAATGGCTTGAGTAAGATGCCCGCGTCCTTCTCCCTGAACCACAAAAAGCAATTTCATCCCGATGACGTTTGTATTAGTTTTGCAAAACTACAAAAAAAGAGTGAGATATGAATAATAAATCAGGTCAGGTTTTTTTGACATAACACAATCCGATGGTTTTCATGTCAATGGCCATTGTCACATGCGGGTCGGATTTGATTGTCTTCCATGCGCTTTTCATTCCCTGCGACCAGGCGATATCGTCGAAAACGAGGAGGGCTTCTGCCGAGAGATGCGGCAAAAAACTGTAAAAATAGGCTATCGTGGCTTTTTCCTCGTGGTGGCCATCGATAAAAACATAGTCTATCCGGTGGTTCGCGGTTTCAAATATTCCCGGCAGCACATCCGCAAATTTTCCACAGCAGGAAGTGACATGCTCCAAGCCCAACTCGGCGAAATTTTTCCTTGCAATGGCCGCGATGTTATTTGAACCCTCGATCGTATAAAGGACGCCTTTATCATTGAATTTCTGTGCGGTTGCCTGATAAGCGGCGGAAATGCCGATGCAAGTGCCGAGTTCAACAATCAGATTCGGCTTGAAATATTTCACCAAATTATATAGCAACAATCCCCAGATTGGCGGCTTGCTTCCATTGGCAATTTGTGCACAGGAGACTGTCTGTTGGAGGCCATTCGTCATTTCATCTTCCGTACGCATTGAATCGGGATCCCCCGCACCGAAATCGACTATCTCCACCGGCGTCTCGTCTGACTCTGCGGCAGTGCGAATGGTCTCAATGTGACCGATCAACATCGCTTCCTGTCGGGTCATCCGATGAAAAACGGTAGCCGTCACCGCCTTTTTTACAATCGCGGAAAGGCTGCCCTTCCGCAAGGTCCACAAGCACTTCAGCATCTGAGAACGCCACAACACATTTTTTATCAATATTTTTATCGACTTCATAATCTAAGGAAAATACCGAGTTTATACATATCAAATACAAACAGCGAGGGATGGGGACTTTTGAGATTTGCAAGCAAGGCTTTGCGAGAGAGGCGGAAAACGAGTGTGAAAGCGCCGGCAAGATGCCACAAGCGCAACCGTTGAGCGGCGCGTAATAGCCGAACGGACGCAGTGAGACGATCGCCGTAGTTCTGTTGCAAGGCAGCCAGGTTTTTCAGGCCTTCTTCCGTTTTGCGGATAAAAACATCTGCATGATCATAAACGCTGTACTGCAACTGATTGTCGATATGCGACACGGGAATGTCGTTGTCTTCGAGCATCAAACCGAACAAAGTGTCTTCATGCCCGTACTTGTCCAAGGTTTCGTCGAATCGGACTTTTTGAAATATGGCCTTGTCGATAAGAAAATTAAATGCAATAAAACTCCGGTTGGGGTGCATTTGTCGACGCAGCGCCGGAAGGTCTTCACGTTCCACGCCATAGCGCCAGCGCAACGCGCTATGCGGATCGGGACAGGCAGGTACATCTTTTCTTCCTCCGCAGCATACAACTCCCGGTGCACAGTGCGTCAGGTAATTGCGCAAATAATCGGCAGAAATGATCTGTGCATCGCAATCCATAAACACGAGATATGGATGGATGGCTTTCTGCGCCAGCAGATTGCGGATGGCCGAACGTCCTATATTTTCCGACAATTCAATATAGCGTATGCCTTTCAACTTTGCAAGTTCCTCGTTATGGATGCGGTAGCCGTCGGTAGAGCGATCATCAATAAGCAGTATTTCATACGCCACTCCAAGCGCGTCCGCCTGTGCTTTGAGCTCGCGCGTCAAAGGGCGGACATCGTGGTTGAAAACCGGGATGCAGATGGACAACATGTTGTGATCAATTTATCTTCGGGACTACATTTGCAACACTTCTCATAACGCAACAGTAGCGAATTATAAGGATACAAAAGTAATCGTTTCGGTCGTGATTTCAAAAAAAAAGCGCGATTAAACGATTTCGGTTCAACGGAGTTTGGGGAATTGAAATAATAGAATTACCTTTGTGTCTCAAAAAAAGGAAAAATAGATAAACACATTGAAAATTAACAAATTAATTATTTATTTCGATGAATATTACGTTGAATACGATTGATCCGGTCAATGCACTGTTGAAAATGGAAGTAGTGAAAGCCGACTATGCGGATAAAGTGGATAAAGCACTTAAAGAACTACGTCATAAGGCAGTAGTGCCGGGATTTCGTGTCGGGAAAGTCCCCGAAGGGATGATTAAAAAAATGTACGGGAAGGCTATTTTGGCCGAGCAGATCAATAATCTTGTCACCCAACATTTAGAAGATTACATTCGTGAGAATAACCTGAATATCATTGGGGAACCGCTCCCGAATACAACCGAACAGCAGGAGATCAATTTCGACACCCAGGAAGATTTTGAATTTTGTTTTGATCTGGGCTTTTGGCCTGAAATCACCACCAAAGTGACGAAAAGAGACAAACTGCCTTATTATACGATCATTGTGGACGACGAACTGATCGAGCAGCAGATTAAGAATTACTGTGCCAACTTCGGATCGCATATCTCCGTCGATGTCGCCGATCAGGAGAAAGACATGTTAAAAGGAACTCTGACGGAATTGGATGAAGAAGGGAATCCGAAAAATGAAGGCATCTGCGTACAAGAGGCGGTGATGATGCCGTCGTTTATGAAAAACGAAGTGGAAAAAGCGAAATTTACCGCAGCTACCAAAGACGCTACAATCGTCTTTAATCCGTATGACGCCTACGACGGTTCTGAAGTGGAACTGGCTTCTTTCATGAAAATTAAAAAAGAAGAAGTCCCTGCGCATACCGGCAACTTTTCTTTCCATATCTCTGAAATCATCCGTTATGAAGAAGCGACAGTGAATAAGGATCTTTTCGACAAAGTGTTCGGTGAAGGAAAAGTCAAGACCGAAACGGAATTTCGGGAAAAAATCAAGGAAATCCTGGCAGCTCAGATGGCGCCCGAAAGCGACTACAAATTCTATCTGGATATCCGCAAAATGCTGGAAAAGAAATCCGCCAAACTGCAATTTCCGGATGCTTTCCTGAAACGGTGGCTACAGGATGACAAAAAACATACATCTGCCTCCGTTGAAAAAGACTATCCGGCAATCCTGGCCGACTTGAGGCTCCATGCGATACAGGAACACATCATCCGGGAAAACAACATCAAAGTGGAAGAACAGGATCTGCAGAACTACGGCAAGCAAGCAGTCGTTGCGCAATTCCTCCAATACGGCATATCCAATTTCTCGGAAGAGATGATTCAGAATTATGTCGAGGGAATGTTGAAGAATAAAGAAACGGTGAAGAACATGTCAGACAAAATAATGGAAACCAAACTGATCGAATGGTTCAAAGCGCATGTGACTTTAGAAACAAAAGAAGTCAGCCGTGAAGCGTTCAATAAACTGTTTGAAACCGAAGAAGTAAACAAAAATGAAAATGAAAATAATCTAACACAAACGAACGATGAATGATTTTAGGAAATATGCTACCAAACACCTCGGATTCAACAGCCTGGCGCTCGACCAATACATCCGGGCGCAATCGGTTGTCGCACAAAGCGGCAGGGAATACCTGAATCCGTATATCTTGGAAGAACGGCAACTCAATGTGACGCAATTGGATGTTTTTTCCCGCTTGATGATGGATCGCATCATCTTTTTGGGAACACAGATTGATGATTATACCGCCAACACCATCCAAGCGCAACTGCTGTACCTGGACACGTCTGATCCGGGCAAAGAAATCTCGATCTACATCAATTCACCGGGTGGATCGGTGTACGCGGGCTATGGCATTTACGACACCATGCAATTCATTTCCAGCGATGTGGCTACAATCTGCACGGGATTGGCGGCATCCATGGCCAGCGTCTTGCTGGCTGCGGGAACCAAAGGGAAGCGTTCGGCGCTGAAACATTCGCGCGTGCTGATCCACCAACCGCTGGGCGGCGCCCAGGGGCAAGCGTCGGATATCGAGATCACGGCGCGCGAGATATTGAAAATCAAGCAAGAAATATACACCATTCTGTCCGAACATACCGGCCAACCTTATGAAAAAGTGCTTCAAGACGGCGACCGCGATTTCTGGATGACCGCCCAAGAAGCAAGGGAATACGGAATGGTTGACGAAGTATTAACCAAAAAACAATAGTTTTTTCTTTATCCATTGTATTATCTAAATGGCAAAATTAAACGAAAGTTGCAGTTTCTGCGGTAGACCGAAGAATGAAATCAACCTGCTTATCGCCGGTTTGAGCGGCAATATCTGCGACGCATGTGTCGAACAGGCACATTTGATCGTTCAGGAATCGGAGATGCCGTCGAAAAGACACCGAGAAAAATTCAACCTGTCGAAACAGGAAATACCCCGCCCGATGGAGATCAAAAAATTCCTGGATCAATACGTGATCGGGCAAGACGATGCCAAACGGTATTTGTCGGTCTCGGTGTATAACCATTACAAACGACTGATGCAGAAGCCTGCCGTCGACGATGTGGAGATAGAAAAATCCAATATCATCATGGTGGGACCTACCGGTACGGGCAAAACCTTGCTCGCGAAAACCATCGCCCGTTTACTGAAAGTGCCTTTCACCATCGTGGACGCTACGGTATTGACGGAAGCCGGTTATGTCGGCGAAGATATCGAGAGTATCCTGACACGGCTGCTCCAGGTCGCGGACTACAATGTGGAATCGGCGCAACGCGGCATCGTGTTCATCGACGAGATAGACAAAATTGCGCGTAAGAGCGACAATCCTTCCATCACACGCGATGTGAGCGGAGAAGGTGTCCAACAGGGATTACTGAAATTGTTGGAAGGATCGATCGTCAACGTTCCGCCGCAAGGGGGACGGAAGCATCCCGAACAGAAATTGATCGCCGTCGATACCAAAGATATCCTGTTTATCTGCGGCGGCGCATTCGACGGCATCGAAAAGAAAATCGCTCAACGCCTGCGCGTCCAGGTGGTCGGATATACCGCATCCAAAGAAAAACACCTGATAGACCGCGAAAATCTGTTGCAATACATCGGCCCCCAAGACTTGAAGTCCTTCGGATTGATCCCGGAAATCATCGGACGTTTGCCGATCCTCACTTACCTGAACCCATTAGACAGGGAGACATTGCGGAATATCCTGACCGAACCGAAAAATTCGATTATCAAACAATACATCAAAATCTTCGCAATGGACGATGTTGTATTGACTTTCGATAATGAAGTATTGGACTATATCGTGGACAAAGCCATCGAATTTAAGCTGGGCGCACGTGGACTACGCTCTATCACAGAGGAGATTATGATCGATCCGATGTTTCATTTCCCTTCCACCGGAGAAAAGCGTCTGCATATCACCCTGGAGTATGCCAAAGAGAAGGTAGAACGTTCAAATTCAAAGCGCTTGAATGTCGCCTGATTTTTTTTTCAAAAAAAAAACCAAAAATGTTGTGATTATTTAAATCCAATGGTATACCTTTGTTTTACTATGATTTGGTCATTGAAAAAATAATATGGCACAAAAGGATTTTTTAAAAGAAGCGCTTAGAAAGAATTTTGGTTTTGGTACTTTCAAAAGAAATCAGGAAGCGGTGATCCGCAATGTCTTGGATGGCAAAGACACCTTTGTCTTAATGCCTACCGGCGGCGGAAAATCATTGTGTTACCAGCTTCCGTCGTTGCTTATGGAAGGTACCGCAATCGTCATTTCCCCCCTCATTGCTTTGATGAAAAACCAAGTCGATGCGATGCGAAATTTCAGCGAAACCAATGGCGTGGCTCATTTCATCAATTCATCGCTGAATAAAGCCGCTATCGATCAGGTTAAAGAGGATATTTTGAACGAAAAAACCAAACTGCTGTATGTGGCTCCCGAATCCTTGACGAAAGAAGACAACATTGATTTCTTACGCCAAGTCAAAGTGTCGTTTTATGCCGTCGATGAAGCGCATTGCATCTCGGAATGGGGACACGACTTCCGCCCCGAATACCGACGCATCCGTCCGATAATCAACGAGATCTCACGCCGACCGATCATCGCGCTTACGGCAACTGCAACTCCCAAAGTACAACACGACATACAAAAGAACCTGGGGATGGAGAACGTCACGGTTTTCAAATCTTCGTTCAATCGCCCCAACCTGTATTATGAAGTACGTCAAAAAACAAACAATATCGACAAAGACATTGTCAAATTTATCAAATCGCAGACGGGTAAATCCGGAATTGTCTATTGCCTCTCACGTAAAAGGGTAGAAGATTTTGCAGAGATCTTGAAAACCAACGGAATCAAGGCTTTGCCTTACCATGCGGGAATGGATTCGCAGACTCGTACCGGCAACCAGGACGCTTTCCTGATGGAGGAAGCGGATGTGATCGTTGCCACGATCGCTTTCGGAATGGGCATCGACAAGCCGGATGTAAGGTATGTCATCCATTACGATATCCCCAAAAGCCTGGAAGGCTATTATCAGGAAACCGGCAGAGCGGGAAGAGACGGCGGCGAAGGGAAATGTATTGTTTTCTATGTAAATAAGGACCTGCAAAAACTGGAAAAATTCATGCAAGGCAAACCCGTTTCCGAACAGGAAATCGGTCGGCAATTGCTGGAAGAAACAAAAGCATACGCCGAGACCGCTGTATGCCGTAGAAAAGTATTGCTGCATTATTTCGGAGAAGAATATCTGGAAGATAATTGCGGAAATTGTGATAATTGTTTAAATCCTAAAATACAAGTGGAAGCAAAAGAGCTTTTAATTACAGTGCTGGAAACTGTAGCATTGTTGAAAGATAAATTTAAAGCAGATCACATCATCAACATTCTGCTTGGAAAAGAAACGTCGGAGATCCTGTCGTATGAACACCAGGATCTGGAAATGTTCGGCACGAGCACAGGCGAGGATGAAAAAACATTAAATACGGTGATTCGTCAGGCGATGATAGCCGGATACCTGGCGAAAGACATCGAGAATTACGGATTGTTGCGACTGACTTCCTTGGGAAAAAAATACCTCGAATCGCCGGTGTCATTCAAAATCACGAAAGACAATGAGTTTGATGACGACGACGGCGGCAGCGAAACACCGATGCGAGGCGGAGCCTCCTGTACGGTTGACCCGGTGTTGTATTCGATCATGAAAGACTTGCGAAAGAAACTCTCCAAGCGATTGGATGTTCCACCATACGTCATTTTCCAGGATCCTTCGCTGGAAGCAATGGCGACTACCTACCCCGTGACGATCGAAGAATTGCAAAATATCCCCGGCGTCGGTGCAGGCAAAGCCAAACGCTACGGAGAGGAATTTATCGCATTAATCAAACGCCATGTGATTGAAAATGAAATAGAACGCCCCGAAGATTTGCGAGTACGCACCGTTGCCGACAAGTCCAAACTGAAAGTATACATCATCCAAAGCATTGACCGGAAAGTGGCACTGGACGACATCGCTTTGACAAAAGGGCTGGAGTTCAATGAATTGCTGGATGAAATAGAAGCCATTGTCTATTCAGGGACGAAAATCAATATCGACTATTTCCTCAACGAGGTCATGGACGAAGAGCATATCGAAGAAATCTACCAATATTTCAGGGAATCGGAAACCGACAAATTGGAAGAAGCGATCAAAGAACTCGGAGAAACTTATCTCTCCGACGGCGACACGCTTACGGAAGAAGAGATCCGCCTGGTAAGGATCAAATTCATCTCGGAGATGGCAAATTGAGATCCGACAATCGATGCAGGGTTCGCGCTCACTTTATCACCATGATTTTTGTCACTACCCCGGTATTTCCTTCGGGAGTCGACGCAAACACAAGGTAAACGCCGCTGGCAACCTGTTCGCCGGTACGTCTTTGGCAATTCCAGATAAATTGGCCGCCGAGTGAGGTGCCCTGCGTGATCAGGCGCCCGTTCAAGTCGGTGATTTTCACCGTGGAGTTCTCCATCAATCCTTTAATCACTACCCGATTGTTGGTTTTTAGCCTGACAGGATTGGGGTAAGCATATACGTTGGAATAATCCGGTCTGCCGGCAATGGCTTCTCCTACATAAGACACAAGACCTTTATCGGTGGCGATGAACAATTCACCCGTCTCATTGTTGAGGGCCAGCGAAAGGATGTTGTTGGAAATCAACAAACTGTTTTCGGCAGTAAAGTTGGCGACTTGCATGTCGGTGCTGTTCCTGTCCACACAAAAGAGACCGTTGCCTTCCGTTCCCATCCATTTCCTGTTGCCGCCGTCCACCACAATGGAAGTGACTTTGATCCCTTCCATCAAGCGGAAAGGATTGCCGTCGCTGTCCGTGCCGATGACACGTTGGCATTTGCCATCCTGCACATTCTGTGGACTGGAGAAGGTGATCGGCCCATTGTCCGTCCCCACCCAGATGACGCCGTTGAAGTCTTCCGCAATGCTGAAATAGCCGGTGGCATTGATGTCGTAACCGTCCTGGTCCCTGAAGGTAGACGAAAAGGCTGACGTGTTTTTGGTGTCATCAAACACCAACATGCCGACTCTGATTCCGCGCGGCAGATTGACCCATTTTTGATTATTCCGGTCGACGAGTATCAACTGGGGCGTGACCTGCAGCCCCGAAATTCCGGCATAATACTGACTTTCCCAACTGCCGTCCGCCGTATGCACGACAATGCCGTTTGTGACTTCCGCATTGATCATATACAGGTTATTTGACTTGTCGTAAGTCAGTCCGTCAATGCGAACAAACAGGTTGTTTCCCGGAATGGCCGAAACAAGGGCGCCGTCGGTATTATTGTCCGAGTATAATTGTACGAATCGGTTATCCTTAAATTCATAAAGCCCGTCGCCCCAGCTGGAAACATAGTAATGATTCGGATCGCGGGGATCAACGACGGCGGAAACAAAATCCACGCATTTCCAGTCGGGCGAAATCTGCTGCGCAATCGAGTCTTCGTTAAAATTGTACCATTTATTATTCTCATACACCATCAGCGTGCCGGGGTTCCCGATGATTGTGGAGCCGCGACTGCCGCCGACTACCAACAGCTTATCTTGCGAATAGGTCAAATAGTGTGTCAGGTTTCGTTTGGGACTATTGATTTTGATTCCGGACACAACGATCTCGTATTCGTTGGAACCCGGCTCTCTTTTGATGCACGCCAATCCTTCGGATTTCAGCGTCACCCAATAAGTCGACCGGTCGTTGAGCGAACTGACACCGCTGGCATCAATCACAGCGCGTGAACTGGTATTGAAATCCTGATAAAATGTGATGCGACCGTCATAACTTGTCAAAGTAAGGTAGCCATGGAGGATATTGATCTGGGAGTAGAAACTGCGATCAAAGATCCGGCTGACATTGTTGTCGTCCAGATAGGAGACTCCTGCAAACAGCTGACGCATCACCAGCCGGTCTTTGAAGACCAGTAGTTTTAAAATATCGCGACCGGTACCATCCTCTAAAGTGATCGGAAAATAATTCCAGTTGTTTTTATTCATCAGGTTGGACGACAACAATCCGCGGAAAAGGCCTTCCGAAGTCGCTGCATAGAAATATTGTCCGAAACGGCAGGCCGAATACGTCTTTTTGTTTAATACGTATGTCTCTTTGATTTCCAACCGTTTCAGGTCAAGCGCCACAATCCCAAACTGGGTAGAGATATACGCCATCGAGCCGTCGATTTCCAGGTTGAGGATGTCATTGTCCTGGAGCGATGTCAGTGAAGTAATCGTGGTGAATCCGTCGTTGGTCAGGATATCGATGATCGAACTTTTCCCGTAAATCAGCACCAATGCGTCTGCTTCCTGGCTATAAGCCATAAACGAAATACCCGTATCGCTCATCCCGTCGGCCTTGCTGTATAGTTTTACGGAATTGTCTTCGGGCGTATACGACATCAGCGAACCATATCTTTTATTTTCCATCAGGTAGATTTCGTCGGCAAAAAAAGTATGGTCGTCATATACAGCAAAGACTTTATGCGGCGTTTCCACGACCAAAAATGCGTTTTGATAGGCCATATATGACTTCCACGTGCCGATCTGAGCACGAAGCGGCAGGCAGCAAACGAAAAGGCAGACGATCCATCCGGTCGTAAGCAGCTTGAGGTGTATTTGTCTGTTATTTGTCATGAAGATAAAATTTTAATTTTTCTATTGCCATCGCACGATGACTGATCTCATTTTTTTCAGCAGCACTCATCTCTGCGAAAGTCACGGAATAACCGTCGGGAATGAATATCGGGTCATAACCAAACCCGTTGTTTCCGCACGGCGCTTCGGTGATCACGCCGTTGACGATCCCTTCAAACAGGATTTCTTCCTCGCCGCGTATCAATGCGATCACCGTACGGAAGCGAGCAGAACGGTCAGCAACGCCTTTCAATTCGCGCAGCGCTTTTTGCATATTGGCGTCAAAATCTTTGGACAATCCGGCATAGCGCGCAGAATAGACGCCCGGCGCATTGTGAAGCGCTTTGATTTCCAGCCCGGTATCGTCGGCGAAGCAATCGCAATGGTAGCGAGAATGCACAAAACGGGCTTTCATCAGCGCATTCCCTTCCAAAGTGTCCGCTGTTTCGGGAATTTCACAGCGACAACCGATCGCCTCCAATGAAACGATGTCCAAACCCTTGCCAAGCATCTCCCTGACTTCTTCCAGCTTGTGCGGGTTATTTGTAGCAAAAATAAGTTTCCCCAATGGATAATGAATAATAGATAATTATAATCGGACTTTTAGCGTTACTAATGTATAATTACATCAATAACGTTTTTTTTGCGCAAAGATTGTATCCCTCATGCTTTAATCTGATCGAATCCTTCGCCATAGACCCCAATCACAGCGCTCTGGGAGATGAAAGCATTCGGATCGATGGTCTTTACGATCCGGAAGATCGTCACCGATTCCGTCCGCTTGGCCATGGCGACAATGATTTTTACTTCTTTCTTTGAATACCAGCCTTGTCCTTCCAGGATGGTACATCCACGGTGAACCTGCTGATTGACGGCATTGGCGATCTCCATGTATTTTTCCGAGAAAATAAAAAACTGCACCGACTGGCGGGCGCTGTTCATCACCAGATCGACGGTATAAGTCATGACGCCCATGACCACCAACCCGTAAACCACCTTTTCGATGCTATGGAAAATGATATAGGAAGAGCTGATAATCAACAAATCGCAAATCAACAGCGCTTTGCCGACCGAAATATTCCGGTATTTGTGCATGATCAACGCAATGATGTCGGTGCCGCCGGTGCTGCCTTTGAAATTAAATACCATCCCCAGCCCGATTCCACAGGTTACGCCTCCCAAGATGCTGTTCATGAACGGCTCATTATGCACCAGCGGCTCTTTGATCATCGTTTGGAAAAACGAGAGCAGCAGCGTCAGCACAAAAACCGACACGATCGTCCGCAGACTGAATTTGAAGCCGAGCATCCGGATGGAGAATAACAGCAAAACGGCATTGATGCAAAAATAAGAAACGCCGACAGGGATATTGGACGCAAAATAGATGATGGCGCCGATACCTGTCACGCCGCCGGTAGTGATCTTACTGGGAAGCAGGAAGCCCGTCCATCCGACCGCATAGAGCAGCAACCCAATAAATACAAAAAAATCATCTTTCAATTCGTGTTTGATTACAGACTTGTTTATCTTCATCGCTATTTTAATGTGTTATATTTTTGTTCAATTTCAGCCGTGACGGAAAGGCTCACGGTATTTTCCTTCATCTTTATCGTCGAGGATATGCAGATAACTGAGGTATCGCGATTCGCTGATCAGCGAATCTTCCACCGCTTTCAGCACGGCGCAGCCGGGTTCTTTTCGATGCGTGCAGTTGTGAAACCGGCATTGACTGGAAAACCGGAACAATTCCGGAAAATAATGGGAGATCTCCACTCCTTCCATGTCGAATACGCCAAAACCCTTGATTCCCGGCGTGTCAATCAGATAGCCGCCTTCAGGAATCGGAATCATCTCGGAAAAAGTGGTCGTATGCACACCTTTATTATGATATTCGGAAATATGCTTGGTCTTCAAACGCATCCCCGGCACCAGCCGGTTGATCAATGTCGATTTGCCCACACCCGAATGACCGGAGAAAAGGGTGGTTTTGTTTACCAACAACGCTTTTATCTGCGACAGGTCTTCACTCGTACGCGCAGAAATGGCAAAACACGGATAGCCGATGGTTTCATACAAATGAATCATCGCTTCGAGGTATTCGGTGTCTTCTTCGTCGTAAAGGTCTGTCTTGTTGAAGAGCATCACGGCGGGGATGCGATAGGCTTCCGCCGTCGCCAGGAAGCGGTCGATGAAAGCCGTCGTCGTGACGGGATAGTTGACCGTAACGATTAAAAATGCCTGATCCAGGTTGGCCGCCAGGATATGCGACTGCTTGGAAAGGTTGGACGAACGGCGTACGATATAATTTTTCCGGTCTTCGATATCCGAGATGAAAGCGACACCCGAATCATTCATTTCCACGGTCACTTTATCGCCGATCGTCACGGGATTTGTGCTTCGTATATCTTTCAGACGAAAATTTCCTTTGATTTTACAGTCAATCAAATTCCCTTCTTCCGTATAAACCTGATACCAACTCCCTGTATTTTTTACAACCAATCCTTTCATCCGAATAAGGTTAGTCCTTGCTGCCGAATTATACAGTCATGATTTCTTTTTCCTTGGCAGCGAGGACTTCGTCAACCTTTTTAATAAATTTGTCATGTAATTTCTGAATCGCCGCTTCGCTGTCTTTACCTAAATCTTCGGAGTAACCTTCTTTGGTCGCTTTTTTGATCAAATCCACAGCATCGCGACGGGCGTTGCGGATACTGACTTTGGCGCTTTCCGTCTCTTGTTTGGATTGCTTAACCAACTGTTTTCTGCGCTCTTCGGTCAAAGGCGGAATCCCCAAACGGATGATCTCCCCGTTGTTTTCGGGAGTGATGCCGATTCCCGAATTGATGATCGCTTTTTCCACCACCTTCAACATGGTCTTTTCCCACGGCAAAACCGTGATGGTCTTGGCGTCAGGCGTATTCAGCGACGCGACATTAGAAAGCGGCACAGCGCTTCCGTAATATTCCACCTTGATTCCATCCAAAATATGAATATTCGCCTTCCCCGCACGGATATGAGAAAGGGTCTCTTCCAGGAAAAGTACAGCGCCTTGCATTTTATCCTCGCTGTCTTTCTCCAACTTTTTAATGTCTATCATAAAAGTATATAATATTTATGGGTGATTATAATGACACAAAGGTAACCTTTTCCTGCAAAAAAAAGATTAAAAAACAAAAAAAACTTACGGGAATAATGATTACATTTGCGACATGAAGGGGATTATTATTTCTTGAATAATTATGGATATACAAAAATACAACCGTGTACTGCTGAAACTGAGCGGAGAATCGTTGATGGGCGAACACGCTTACGGGATTGACGAACAACGGCTCAGTGAATACGCTTCTCAAATCCGCGAAGCAGTGACCCTGGGGGTTCAGATCGGCATCGTTATCGGCGGAGGAAACATCTTCAGGGGATTGTCGGGTGCCACAAAAGGATTCGACCGCGTAAAAGGCGATCAGATGGGTATGTTGGCGACCGTCATCAACAGTTTGGCATTGTGTTCCGCCTTACACCAAGAAAGCATTGAAGCGCAAGTGTTTACCGCAATTCGCATGGAACCTGTCGGTCGGCTCTACAACAAAGACGAGGCCATTGCCCTGATGCAACGGAGAGGTGTCGCCATCATTGCCGGCGGGACGGGCAATCCGTTCTTTACTACCGATACGGCTGCCGCGTTGCGGGGCATAGAGATTGAGGCCGATATCATGCTGAAAGGCACCCGCGTCGACGGCATCTATACGGCAGACCCGGAAAAGTCGCCTGAGGCGGAGAAATTTGCGGAGATCAGTTTTGACGAACTCTACAACCGTGGATTGAAAGTGATGGATCTGACGGCAGTGACCCTCTGCCGGGAGAACCGCCTGCCGGTGATCGTCTTCAATATGGATGCACCGGGAAACCTGAAGAAAGTGCTCTCCGGAGCGCCAATCGGCACACGGGTCTATTCGTAAGCCACTTCCTTAAAGAAATACCGGCGCTGCTCGCCTCCGTCCGTCGTCAACACAAGGGCGCCGTTATCTTCGACAAAATCAATCTTCGCACGAAAAGCGCCATTGCGGTCGGAAAAAGGAAAATAACCGGCATTGCGGTACAACGACTGCTGATAACGCGCGGCGATCGCTTCATGGCGTTGCGCTTGCAAATCGGAATACCTGCCTGATATTCCACGAACCATTTCTTCCAGCAGACAATCGCGGTCGAGGTCGACCTGCAAAAGTTGTTTCATCGAAACGGGATTCGGAGCCTTGCTGCGAAAAACTTCCTGGTTGACATTCAGCCCGATGCCCGCGATGGATTGGGAAAGTTCTTCCTGCGTCAACTCATTTTCAATCAGGATGCCGGCAATTTTCTTGTCCAGATAGTAAATATCGTTCGGCCATTTGATGGTGATGCCGTCCAAATAGTTGTCCAACACTTCCTTGACTGCCAAAGAAATGGCTTTCGACAGCAAGAAATGCGCCTTGATCGGCAGAAATGTTGGATAAAACAGCATGCTGAAGGTGAGATTCTTTCCGGGCTCCGATTCCCAGAAATTGCCCGCCTGCCCTCTTCCCAATGTCTGATCGGAAGCCACCAAGACTGTCCCTTCGGTCAGCCTTTCGCGTGCCGACAGGGCTTTCAGCAGGCTGTTGGTCGAAGGCGTTTTGTCTATGCGAAGAATGTTCATGCCATTTTCTTCTCATCGGTAAGTATTCAGCGGCGGATAGAAGGCATCCTGGATATGATCGATCTTGAAATCCGGGTGACTGCCGAGCACCGAAATGATGTCGAAACGCGCCGGAAGATCAATATTGTACAGTCGGATATAGCAATCGGCAGCAAACACGATGTTTCTGATTTTCCGCTGATCGACCGAATCTTCCGGATCCATCAGCGAATTTCCCGAACGGGTTTTCACTTCAACAATCACCAATTCATCGGCGGTTTCCGCAACAATATCCAGTTCATACCGACCGTGCCGCCAGTTGGTATGCAAGACGTGATACCCCTGTGATTTCAGATAGCTGACAGCGGCATCTTCTCCATTCTTTCCCAACATATTATGATCGGCCATAGCAAATTTTTTTTACAAAAGTAGCGTTTTTTATTTTGTAATTGCCCGGAAGCATCTATTTTTGTACCCTGTAATGAAAAAAACATGTAAATACGACATTCCCGTTCCCAACCTCGCTCGGACGCAGCGGGTGACATTCATGCTCAATGAAGAAGAGCATAGATTGATTTGCAATTATTTGTCGAAATACAAGATCAATAATCATTCCCGCTGGTACAGAGAGACCATACTTTCGCATATACTAAAAGTTCTGGAACAGGATTATCCGACGCTTTTCGGAGAAAACGAGATGAGAAGATGAGTTGTATGTTTTAAAACACGGAGGCCGAGCATGGATATACTGCTGAACGACGATTTTTTTATGAAACAGGCGTTGAAAGAGGCGCAGTATGCGTATGAGCAAGGCGAAACGCCTGTCGGCGCCATTATAGTGTGCAAGGACCGGATCATCGCCCGCGCACATAATTTGACGGAAACGCTGAATGATGTCACGGCGCACGCCGAAATGCAAGCGATTACAGCTGCGGCTTCGGTGTTGGGCGGGAAATACCTGACCGACTGCATCCTGTATGTGACGGTCGAACCCTGCCCGATGTGCGCGGCGGCGCTGGCATGGGCGCAGATTCACAAGATTGTCTATGGCGCCCAGGATGAGAAGCGGGGATATTCAACATTCACTCCCGGTTTGTTGCATCCGAAGACGAAGGTACGCGCAGGCGTCATGGCCGACGAAGCCTCCGGATTAATGAAACGGTTTTTCCGGGAACGGAGGTAAAGACGTCGGCCATGCGAAAGTTCCGACAAAGATGGATTTAACGCTTTTATATTTATAGATAATATCAATGGTTAATAGATTTTTATGATAAAGATACTGATTACCGGCGCAAGCGGGTTTATAGGCAGCTTTCTGACAAATGCCGCGCTCGAACGGGAATGGCAGGTGTGGGCAGGTATCCGTCGCAGCAGCAGTCGCGAATACCTTTCCGACGCACGGCTTCGGTTTATCGATTTGAACTATGCCGATCCGGTGCAGTTGCGACAACAGATCAGTGAGCATGCAACATCTTGCGGCAAGTGGGATTACATCATCCACAACGCAGGGGTAACCAAATGCCTGCATGCCGACGATTTCGATAAGATCAACCATGTCTATACCCGCAATTTTATCGAAGCATTGAAAGACACCGGCACTGTCCCGACCAAGTTTATCCTGATGAGCAGCCTGAGCGCCTCGCCCGATGCGCCGACGGCATACGGACGAAGTAAATACTTGGCCGAGCGGTTCTTGTTGCTCCAGACCGATTTCCGATTCGTCATCTTTCGGCCTACGGGCGTATACGGCCCGCGCGAAAGGGATTATTTCCTGATGATCAAAAGCATCCGTTCCGGAATCAATGGCATTGCCGGATTCAAGCCGCAACGACTGACGTTTATTTATGTCAAAGATTTGGTGAAAGCCGTCTTTATGGCATTGCAATCGGATGTCAGTAGCCGCATCTACAATATTACCGACGGATTTGAATATTCTGATCGGGAGTTTACGGAAATCGTGAAAACGATACTCGGCAAAAAAAGGGTGTTGAATGTCAGGGTTCCGCTCGCCTTGCTGCAAGTCGCTGCGATGATGACCGAAGGAATTTCAAAACTGTCGGGTAGGCAATCGGTATTCAACCGCGATAAATTCAAGATTATCAAGCAACGTGATTGGACATGCGACACGCTTCCCATCCAACAGGATCTGGATTTTCATGCAGATTACCCGCTCGAAAGCGGACTCCGCGAGACGATTGATTGGTATCGGGAAAATCACTGGCTTTAGGCGCTGTCTAAAGCAGCGGAGAAAACATACGGAGCACCGATTCCTGGATTTTTTTCCATCGCGGACGATTTTTCCATTCTCTGAGGGTAAGGAGTTTGCAATTTTTCAAATCATCGAAAAATATATGCTTCACCCGTTTTGCCAGATCGCGGTCGTACATATAGGCATTGACTTCAAAATTGTGCTCAAAACTGCGGAAGTCCATGTTTGCCGACCCTGCAACAGTGATGTAATCGTCCGAAATCAGCAATTTGGAATGCAGGAATTGTGGATGCATCTGATAAATCTTGACCCCGGCTTTCAGGATATTCTCAAAATAGGAATGTGCCGCCGTACTGATAAAACGGGTATCGGATCGTTCGGGAACCATCAGGCGAACGTCAATCCCTCCCAAAGCTGCGGTCTGGATGGCTTGCAAAAGGCTTTCGGTCGGAAGAAAATACGGCGTCTGGATATACACATAATGTTTGGCCTTCGCGATGATCTGAAGGGATGCCTGCAACAACGTGCGCCATTCGTCGATCGGGCCTCCGGTAGCCACTTGCATTACATTCGAGGTATAAGCGGGCGATTCCGGAAAATACACCGGATCGATCAAACGATTTTTACCGGAAGAATGCCAATCGACCAGAAAAGCCGACTGCATTCCAAGCACGCCCCTTCCGGCCACCCGCAAATGGGTGTCTCTCCAATTGGATTGCAGGTAGCGATCTGCCACATTCATGCCGCCGATATATCCGATTGTCCCATCTATCACAACGATTTTTCGGTGGTTGCGATAATTGACCCTGCTCGTAAGCAGCGGAAAATGAACCTTCAGAAACGGCGTAACTTCCACGCCTGCCAGCTGCATCTCGCGGTAGAATTTTTTCTTGACTTTCCAGTTGGCGACATCATCATACAGCACACGCACTTCGATTCCTTCGGACGCTTTTCGCATCAACACTTCCTTGACTTGACGACCGATAACGTCATCTTCAAAAATATAATACTGGAGATGTATGTGGTGTTTTGCTTGCTCCATATCGGCAAACAAGGCCTCGAATTTCGATTTCCCATCGGTGAAAATACGAATCTCACTCCCCTGTAGCAACGCGGCACTGTTGTTCCGGTTCAACAGCCTGTTCAACGACCGGTTTTCCAGATAAGTTTCCGGATCACTCCGCACAATCGGCCTGTTGAGGGTATGCCTTTTTAATAACTTGTATGACTTACGTGAAATGATGCGCTGCTTTCGAGCGTCTTGCCCGAAGAAATAGTAAAAAATGATTCCACCGATCGGGACAAAAAGCAACAACAGCGCCCAGGAAATGGTCTTTAAAGGATTCCTGTTTTCGGAAATGACAACAAAGACAACGCCCAACGCTGTAACAAAGTAAGCGATTTGCAGAATAAGCCGAATAATATCTGGAGTATCCATAATTTATAATCGGCTAAATTAGAAAGAAAAAAAGAAAAAACAAAATTTAAATCATTATTTCTATGCAACATTTTTGAGTACCTTTGCATCTATATAATAGAGTGCCTGTAAGAAGCTTGATTCACAAGCCGACAATCAGGATATGCGCTTTTCTAAGATCTTAATAACATAACAAATAAATATCAAAATGAAAAAAGTATTATTGACGATCATGTTCGTGGGAGCATTGACGGCCTGCGACGCAGACAAAAGCGAAGATACGACGGAATACACCAATCCCATCTCGATCAACCTTTCCGAAGTAGAGCAAAAATTGGCCGCCGAAGGACAAACTTTCGGCATGGAACTGTTTGCCGCCGTGATGAAAGCAGAATCGAAAAAGGAGAATATCGTTATTTCTCCTTTGAGTTTGAACATCGCCCTGGCAATGGTATGGAACGGCGCCAACGGCGACACCCGCGCCGCCATCCAGGAAGCAATGGGGATGAGTAATTATCCGCAGGAAACAGTGAACGCCTATTTCAAGAAACTGAAAGAAATATTGCTGCAAACCGACCCCACCACCAAACTGTCGCTGGCCAATTCCATCTGGTCGCGAAAAGGATTCCCGTTCAAAGATAGTTTCTTCAGCATCAACCGCGAATGGTATGAAGCGCAGGTCAGCGAACTGGATTTCAACGACCCTGGCGCCATAGACATCATCAACAAATGGTGCTCTGACAATACCAACGGGCTGATTAAAGAAATGGTTCAGCAGATTCCCAGCGATATCGTCATGTACCTGATGAATGCGCTTTATTTCAAGGGATGCTGGTCAGACGGTTTTGGCTTTCCGGCGGCTTCTACTGCAGATGCCGATTTCACAAAAACCGACGGGAGTACCATCAAAGTCAAGATGATGAGCCAGAAAAGCAAACAACAGTATTATACCGACGAAAACCTGGCGCTTACTTCGATCCCTTACGGCAACGGCGCTTTCCGCATGGTGTTTGTGCTCCCCAACGGTTCGTTCGATGCACTGACCGAACAACTGAAAACAGCGGGCTACCTGTCGACTTGCCTGAACAGCGCACACAGCACAGAAGTCAATCTGTATATCCCAAAATTCAAAACCGGATACGAAATCAAACTGAATGAGCCTTTAGAAACTCTCGGTATGGGTATGGCTTTCACCTACTTTGCTGATTTTTCGGGTATTTCAGACATTCGTCTGTGTATTTCGGAAGTCAAACAGAAAACCTATATCGATGTCAACGAAGAAGGTACGGAAGCTGCCGCAGTTACAAGCGTCGGGATGGGGCTAACCTCTGTGAATCCCACGCCTCAGCCCGCCACCTTTCGCGCCGATCGCCCATTCCTCTTCCTGATTCAGGAAACCTCCACCAACATTATCCTGTTTGAAGGGAAAATCGGGGCACCGGAATACTAGGGAGTAGTGGGTAGTTGAAAGACAACGGCACTAGGTAGAGACGGTGCATGCACCGTCTCTACATGGAAATTGAAAGGTACAACGTGGGCGGGATCTCCTTTTTTTGTGACTCATTTAGACATTTCTCTCAGCGGAGATGTTTATAAAGTGAAAGATAAAGACGATTATTATTTTAATCTAACTTCAATTGATAAACGATGAAAACACTCGTATACCTTTTAATGATCCTCTGTTGCTTTGCTTGTGGGGATAAATCGAATGATGGAGAATCGGAAGACAATATTTCTGAGGTGATTCCTTATGAAGAATTATCTTTGCCGGACGGCTGTCGGTGGGACAGGGACAGCATTGAACAAAAAGAGGTCACTTTGATAAATTCTCAAGCGGAACTAAATAAATATATTACTGGCCAAATGAGACAAGAGATTGATTTTGAAAAGAAAATGCTAATACTGGCTGGAGGGCTTACAACTTCAGGAATCAATAAAATCACGAGTCGATTGGTAAGTGATTCAACTCAACTTATTGTAGAAATTGAGATTCATTTATCGATTTCAGCTAATATTGATCATTGGGTAAGGGCGTTCATGGTAGCAAAAAGAACAAACACTTCAGTGAATTTAAAAATTACAGAAATAGAAATCGGTTAATCAAAGGAAATCATAAAAAAACAACATTTGAAAGATGTACGCAACGAAAATATTTTGCTCTTTCAGCACAAAATCAATCGCAGACCGGGAAAAATGCTTAATTTTGACACACCAAAAAACAGATTTTTTCTCTTAATCAATAAAGTTGCATTTGCGAGTTGAATCTGCGAGTCGAAATTTTTTCCCAAAAAAACGATGGTTTTTAGGAATAAAAGTTATAACTTTGCAGGCCGATTATTATTCAATAGATGTAAGTGTTTGATTTTAACCTTCTTATTCCGAAGACGCCTGGTGTGTCTTGAAGCGATAGTCAAACAGGGTTATTAATTTATTAAAGATTAGAAAAAAAGTGGATACTCTAAGTTATAAGACCATTTCCGCCAACAAGGCGACAGCGACCAAAGAATGGGTTGTTGTGGACGCCACAGAACAGTATTTGGGACGGTTCGCTTCGAAAGTAGCAAAATTGCTGAGAGGAAAATACAAACCGAATTTTACCCCGCATGTCGATTGTGGGGACAATGTGATTATTATCAATGCCGACAAAATCAAACTGTCCGGAAACAAATGGAACGACCGTATTTATTTGAGTTATACCGGATATCCGGGCGGACAGCGGGAAAAAACGCCCGCCGACCTGCTGAAAAAAGGCAGCGACCGACTGTTTCGGAAAGTAATCAAAGGAATGTTGCCGAAAAACCGCTTGGGAGCTCAGCTGCTCAGGAATCTCTATGTATATGACACTGCCGAGCACAAACACGAAGCGCAACAACCGAAAAATATCGATATTAATACACTTAAATAATTTATGGAAGTAATAAACGCAATAGGAAGACGTAAGGCTGCGATCGCTCGTGTATACGTCAAAGAAGGATCCGGAAAAATCCTTATTAACAAGCGTGAGCTTGAAACCTATTTCCCCTCTCCGTTGCTTCAATATGTGGTCAAGCAACCATTGAATAAAATCGGAGTCGCCGAACAATACGATATCCTCATCAACCTGACCGGTGGCGGCTACAAAGGCCAATCGGAAGCAGCGCGCCTGGGTATCGCACGCGCATTGGTGAAAATTAATCCCGAAGACAAATCCGCCCTTCGTTCAGAAGGATTCATGACCCGCGACCCCAGGGAAGTGGAACGGAAAAAACCGGGCAGACCCAAAGCAAGAAAACGGTTCCAGTTCTCGAAACGTTAATGTTAAAAATCCCGTTTAGTATCTAAATCTTCAGGACTTATTCTACAAAAGAATTGCGGAATAGCTGCCTGAGGATTGCCTAAACACCAAGAATGTAAACGAATAAATAAAAAAAAATGTCAAGACTAACTTTTGAACAATTATTGGAAGCAGGTTCGCATTTCGGACACCTGAAAAGAAAATGGAACCCTGCAATGGCTCCTTATATCTTTATGGAGCGCAACGGCATTCATATCATCGACCTTTACAAAACAATCGCCAAAGTAGATGAAGCCGCCGCCGCTCTGAAACAGATCGTTAAATCCGGACGCCGGATATTGTTTGTCGCAACCAAAAAACAAGCAAAACAAGTGGTTTCCGACAAAGCCCTTTCCGTGGGAATGCCTTATGTCACAGAGCGCTGGCCGGGTGGCATGTTGACAAATTTTCCTACCATCCGCAAGGCAGTAAAGAAAATGACTACCATTGACAAAATGGCGAAAGACGGCACTTTTGACCAACTTTCCAAAAGAGAAAAATTGCAGATCACCCGTCAACGCGCAAAACTGGAGAAAAACCTGGGATCAATCGCCGATTTGAACCGATTGCCTTCCGCCCTGTTTGTGGTGGATGTCATGAAAGAACATATCGCCGTGGCTGAAGCCAACCGCCTGGGTATCCCTGTATTCGCCATCGTGGACACCAATTCCAACCCCGACACGATCGATTTTGTGATCCCTGCAAATGACGATGCCACCAAATCCATCGAATTGATCCTTGGCGCCTTATGTGATGCAATCAATGAAGGACTGCAAGAACGGAAAATCGAAAAGATCGACACCGCAGCCGACAACGAAGAACCGACGCCCTCCAGGAAAGAACGGAAAATCAAAGTCGTGAAAAAAGAAACCATTGCGAAAGAAGACGAACAGGCTTTGAAAGCAAATGTGGTGAGCAAATATGTGAAAACAGAAGAAGACGAAGAATAAACAATCAAAAATCAAAAATAGAAACATTATGGCAGTGACTATGGCAGAAATCGCACACTTGCGTAAAATGACGGGAGCAGGAATGATGGACTGCAAAAACGCATTGAATGAAGCAAATGGCGATTACGAAAAAGCAGTAGAGATTATTCGGAAAAAAGGACAAATTGTCGCCGCAAAACGGGAAGACCGCGATGCAGCCGAAGGATGTTGTCTCGCCGCTACCAAAGACGATTTCGCAGCGATCTTCGCTTTGAAATGCGAAACGGACTTTGTGGCAAAAAATGCAGACTACATCGCCTTGACCCGCTCAATCTTGGATGCAATCTTAGAACACAAACCGGCAAATATAGACGAACTGAAAAAAATAACAATCAACGGAAGTGCAGTAGAAGATTTGATTGTCGAACGGATCGGCATCACCGGAGAAAAAATGGAAATCGGCGCTTACGAATACCTGACAGCACCGACCACCGTCGCTTATGTGCATCCGGGGAACAAATTGGCGACCATCGTCGGTCTCAATCTACCCAATGTGGAAACCCAAGTGGCGAAAGATATCGCTATGCAGGTGGCAGCAATGAACCCCATTGCCATCACCAAGGAAACGGTCGCGGCAGAAATCATTGAAAGAGAATTGAAAATCGGGCGCGAGAAAGCTATCGAAGCCGGCAAACCGGAAGCCATCCTCGACAAAATCGCAGAAGGCGCCCTGAATAAATTCTTCCAGGAATTTACCCTGTTGTCGCAAGCGTTTATCAAAGACGGTAAAATCACGATCGATCAATATTTGAAACAACAACACAAAGAATTGACCGTTATTGATTTCAAACGTGTCTCATTGAACATCGAATAATTAACAATTAACAATTAATCTGTTAGTTTTCAATTATTATTTTTCATTAAAATCTTTACCGATTTCCGCTATGGAGTTATTATCTCAGGAAATCAGTAAAGATTTTTCCATTTTTCATTCCCTAACTGATTTTCCATGAAGATCATCTGTGTCGACACTCCCCCCGCGTTTTACAATAAAGAAACATTAAATCCGTTAATAGAGAAAGAACCCGCAATTTTTTTGAAAACGGATTCTTCGATATTAAAAGATGGGAAACCGTTTTTCGTGCCGGATTTCTCGTCGGAAATCTATTACGAAATGAGGCTCGTGGTAAAAATCGACCGACTGGGTAAAAACATCGCAACAAAGTTTGCTCATCGTTATTACAACGAAATAACGGTGGGGATTGATTTTACGGCTATCGACCTGCTGCGCGCATTGCAGTTCAACGGAATGCCCTGGGATATCAGCAAGACTTTCGACTATTCTGCCGTCGTGGGAAAATATGTTTCACTGGAAGAAATAAAGCAGTCGATAAACCAGGTGCCGTTTCATTTGAATGTCAACGGGACGACTACCCAGGAAGGGGATACGAGCGACATGTCGTTTAAGGTGGATGAAATAATTGCTTATGTCAGTCGTTTCTTTACATTGAAAACCGGCGATTTGATTTATTTGGAACCGGTAGCGAAAGCGGCAAAAGCAAATATCCACGATCACCTCGAAGGATATATCGGCGATCGCAAGTTGCTGGACTTTTTGATCAAGTAATATCAATGGAAAGAAGATACAGTCATCAATACAGGATTCTTGGAATCGTCATTACAGCCGTTTTTCTGATTCAGAATATCACTGCAATGAACGACGGATCGCGTTATACGACTACTTCCAAACTGGCTTCCGGCAAATGGGTGAAACTGAAACTCACCGGCGGCGATTCACGCAAGACCGAAGATGCCATCTATAAACTTACCTACGAGGACATCAAAAAAATGGGAATCTCCGATCCCGCCAAAGTAAAACTCTATGGTTCGGGCGGACAAAAACTCGATGAAGACTTCAGCAACCCCTACGTCGACGACCTCCAGGAAATTGCAGTATGGATCAACAAAGGCACTGACGGGACTTTCGGCCCAGGAGATTACCTGCTGTTTTTCGGTCAGGGCACCATCAAATGGACAACCATGAACGGCTCGTTCTCACACGAAAACAACCCCTACTCCACCTACGGCGTCTATTTCATGACCGAAGACGAGAACGGCCCGAAAGAGATGACGACGCAAACTTCTACAGGGCAAGCCACCACCACCTTCACCGAATTTAACGATCATTTCCTTTACGAACGCGACTCCATCACGATTGTCAATAGCGGCAGGGGACTGTTTGGAGAGAGCTTCGTGACAAAAAGCACCTTTACTACCGGGTTTTCCGTTCCGGGCATCACTTCGCTCAAAGCTGTTCTCGCGTTTGTAGCCAATCCGACTTCCGCCAATACGCCGCTCACCTTGAGCATCAACGATCAGCAAGTCATTTCTGTTTTAATCGACCCTACTCCGGCTTCCGATTCCTACTGGAAAGCGCGCTCGATTTACGGGGAAAGCCGGTGGCTCGACATCGCTACGGAAAACATTTCCGCCAAAGTCACTTATCCACTGGGAAGCCAGATCGCTTCGCTGGATTACGTCCGTCTGGATGTCGTCCGCAAATTACAACCCTACAAGAATTATACTTTTTTCCGGAATACCGGCTCAGCAAACCTCACGGCGCGTTACGTCATCAGCAATGCTACAGCCAACAATCTGGTGTTTGACCTGACAGACCCGTATAACGTACGCAAAATCGACGCCTCACTCGATGGAACACAATTGAGTTTCAATGTCAATGCCGGCAGTGAAATACGTGAATTTGTCGTGGTAGACCTCAGTAAATCATTCCCGACTCCGGAATCGATGGGCGCCATTCCAAACCAAAACCTGCACGGATTGCCGCAGACCGAGATGGTGATCATTGCACCCAAAATCTTCCTGTCGCATGCCCAAGCATTGGCCGAAGCACACCGCAGCCGGTCGGGATTGCAGGTAGCGGTGGTGCAATCCGACCTGATATACAACGAGTTTTCTTCCGGCATCCCAGACGCAACCGCCTATCGCCGTTTCATGAAGATGTTCTACGACCGTGCCGCTTCGGAGAATGAAAAACCCAAATACCTGTTGCTTTTCGGCGACGGCATTTTCGATAATCGCTTCCTGACTCCGGCCTGTTCCGCCCTGAACAGAGACAATTATCTGCTCACCTATCAGGTAACCGAGTCCACCAACGAGACCAATTCCTATGGGACGGACGACTATTTCGGTTTCCTGGACGACAACGAAGGTCGCTCCATTGTCTCCGATAAGGTAGATATCGGTATCGGGCGTTTCCCGGTCGCTTCTGCCGAGCAAGCCAACAATGTGGTAAACAAGGTATTAAACTACATGGACGATCTGCAATACGGCACTTGGAAAAGCAACCTCACTTTCGCTGCCGACGACACCGGCGCGAATGAAACGTACTGCCTCCACCTGCGAGGTGCAGAATATGCCGTAGACGTCGTAGATAGCATGTATCAATACCAATTGACAAAAGTCTACGAAGACGCGTTCAATCCGGTGACGAACAACGGGAAAAAGACCTATCCCGATGCCAAAACCAAGATGACTAACGCGCTGAAAAACGGAACTTTCATGCTGAATTTTACCGGACACGGCAGCACCACCGCCTGGACTGCCGAAGGACTGCTGTCGATCAGTGACGTCAACCAGATGTCGCACTCCAACCTGCCGCTGTGGATTACCGCCACTTGCGATTTCGGCTGGTTTGACGGGATCGCCAATTCCGCAGGCGAAGCCGCCTTCCAAAACAAAAATAGTGGTGCGATCGCTTTGTTTACGACCACCCGCGTGGTTTATTCCGAAAACAACAAACAAATCAATAACCGGTTGATGTATCATCTTTTTGCCAATCGCGACAACGACAACCTGCATCTACGGCTGGGCGACGTATTGCGTCTCAGTAAAAATGATATGGGTTATGATTCCAATAAACTGAATTATGTCCTGCTGGGCGACCCCGCACTGCGGCTGAATTTTCCGAAACACAAGATTGAACTGACGGCAATCAACGGCAATCCGGTGAATAACAATGACGATGCAGAAGCATTGGAATTTAAGGCATTGGACAGGATCACGCTGACCGGACGAGTCACCGACATGCAGGGCAACCCGCTATCCGGGTTCAACGGGACGATCCACACGGAAGTTTTCGACGCGAAACAACAAACCAATGTCGTCCATGCCGATGAGGACGGGAATTACTACAGTTTCTCTGATTACCCCAGCATGATTCATACGGGGAACAACAAGGTGGAGAACGGCTTGTTTACTGTGGTTTTCACGGTTCCGATCGACATCTCCTACAGCGATGAAAAAGGGAAAATCAATCTCTACGCCTTCGACAGCACCAACAAGCAAGACGCGCTCGGCTATTTCTCCAATTTTGTATTGAACGGTTCCGGAGATATTCCCGATAATCCGGGAAATGGTCCCGAAATCCGCACGATGTACCTGAATAGCCCCTCATTCCGAAACGGGGATCAGGTCAATGAGACGCCTTTCTTCGTGGCGGAAGTCTACGACGAAGACGGGATCAATATCAGCAGCGGCAGCATCGGCCACGAGATCTCACTCAGTATCGACAAAAATCCGTATTATACCTACAACCTGAACAGTTACTTCGAATCCGTGTCGGAAATCTACGGCGAGGGGGTCGTGAAATTCTCTATCCCCCAATTGCCCGCAGGTCAGCATACACTGAAATTCAAAGTCTGGGATTTATTGAACAATTCTTCCACCGACTCGCTGACATTCACGGTGATAGAAGGACTGAAGCCGCAACTTTTTGAGCTCTCGGCAATTGCCAATCCGGCACGCACCAACACGTTCTTCCTGTTGTCGCACGACCGTCCCGAAAGCCTGATCACTGTCGGCATACAAGTCTACGACCTGTTGGGGCATCTGCTGTGGACGCACACCGAAAGCGGCTCGTCGGAATGGCTGAAATATTACACCATCGAATGGAACTTGTGCACAGACAACGGCATGAGGCTAAAGCCGGGAATCTATGTATACCGCGCTATCGTGACCGAAAGGAATAGCAAAGAGGCTACCAAAGCGAAAAAAATCATTATTCTGGGACAATAATACAAACCATTTTGAGTTATAGTATGACAATCGCTTTATTTCGATGAAGCGAATTTCAATAAATAAGAACAGCATGAGTAAAAAGAAATTGATAATAATCGTTTGTACGGCGATGTGTTTACCTTTCATTTCGATCGCACAGAAAGATGATTTCAACCCTTTGATAGTAGGCGTTCCTTCATTGACAATCGCTCCCGATGCCCGTGGCGGCAGCATGGGAGACGTAGGTGCCGCCACCGACCCGGATATCTATTCACAATATTGGAATCCTGCCAAATATGCTTTCGGATACAGCAAGGCAGGAATCGGATTGTCGTACACGCCCTGGCTGCGTACTTTGATTGACGACATCGACCTGGCTTACCTGGCCGGATATTACAAACTCGGTGATTCCGACCGGCAGGCTATTGGCGCTTCGCTGCGCTATTTCTCGCTGGGGCTTATCCAGATCACCGACTACAACAATCAGCTGCTGAACGAAACCAGCCCATACGAAATGTCGCTCGACTTGAGCTATTCGCTGAAATTCTCGGAATCATTCTCAGGAGGCGTCGCTTTCCGATACATCTATTCCGACTTGGGAGCAGGCGTGAAAGAGGACTTTACCCCCGGATCGGCTTTCGCGGCCGACATTGCCGGATACTACAACAAATATGTAATATTGGGCAGCAGCGAATGTCTGTTGGGACTTGGTTTCAATATTTCCAATATCGGGAATAAAATTTCTTACGACCAGGGCAATACCAGCACTTTCATCCCCACCAACCTGCGCATCGGCGGCTCACTGCTGATGCCGCTGGACGACTACAACACCATGGCTTTCAATCTGGATATGAATAAATACCTGATTCCTTCCAGTCCTTACGGACGTACTTACGACTCCGACGACGAACGGGAAGATGCCATCCAGGAATATGAAAACATGTCGCCCATCTCTGCGATCTTCAAATCGTTCACCGACGCTCCGAACGGCGCGAAGGAAGAACTGGAAGAAATCATGTGGTCGGCTGGAGCCGAATATGCCTACGACCAGCAATTCTTCATCCGCGGCGGCTATTTCTACGAAAGTCCGAACAAAGGCAACCGGCAATATTTCTCGGTGGGCGCCGGATTCAAACTGAAAGTCTTTCAGATGGATGTGGCCTATCTGATTTCGACCGTGCCTTCCAATCCTCTGGATCAAACACTGCGCTTCAGTTTGAGTTTCGATATGGACGGTCTGAAAGCTTTATTGAAATAATATAATGACAATAAGAACCGGACTGGGATTTGACGTCCATCCCTTCAAGGCGGGGCGTGAACTTTGGCTGGGGGGAATCCGTCTGGATTATGAAAATGGACTGGATGGCCATTCGGATGCGGATGTGCTGATTCACGCACTGTGCGACGCGCTGCTTGGCGCCGCCGGTCTGCGCGACATCGGCTTCCACTTCCCCGACACGGATGAGCAATTGAAACAGATCGATAGCAAGATCCTCTTGCATCGAACCCTGCAACTCGTTCGCTCCAAAGGATATGAGATAGGGAATGTGGATGCCACCGTCTGCGCCGAATACCCGAAACTCAACCCCTTCATCCCCGAAATGATCTCCTGCTTGGCGGAAGTGATGCAAATCGATACGGAAGCAATATCCATCAAAGCCACTACCTCCGAAAAAATGGGATATGTGGGTCGAGGAGAAGGTGTCTTCGCCCTCGCCTCCGTATTAATCACAAAACAATAACCCCCATTCAATCCCTCAATCCCTCAATCATGTTCCCATTACGCCTCTCTCTCGTCCAATCCGATATCCGCTGGGGAGACAAAGCCGCCAACCTGGAGCACTTCGATCGTTTATTAAAACCATTGCGTGGACAAACAGACCTCGCCGTGCTGCCGGAAATGTTTACGACCGGTTTTTTTACCGACAACGCGCAATTGGCGGAATCCAACAACGAATACAGCATGCAGGCGGTGCGAAAATGGGCGAAAGACTACGGATTTGCCATTTGCGGCAGCTTTTTAGCTTGCGACGCAGGGAAAGTGTACAATCGCGCCTTCTTTATTACACCCGACCTGACGGAATACTATTACGACAAACGGCACCTGTTCCGCATGGGAGGCGAAAACTTGCTGTTTTCGGCCGGCGACCGCCAAGTGATCGTGCCATACAAAGGATGGAACATTTTGCTGATCGTGTGCTACGACCTGAGGTTCCCCGTATGGACACGCAATGTTGACAGAGCCTACGATTTGATGATCTGCCCCTCCAATTGGCCGGAAAAACGGAACATGCTGTGGGAACTGCTGCTCAAGACCCGCGCAGTTGAAAATTATGCCTATTCGTGCGGCGTCAATCGTATCGGCGAAGATTCGCACGGCAACAACCATATCGGAAATTCCTTGCTGGTGGATTTCAAAGGGTTTCCTATCGCTGAAGGTGGAATCGATGTGGAAACGGTTGTCACCGGCACGCTCGACAAGGAAGCGCTCACCCTCTTTAATGAAAGATTCCCGGTATGGAAGGATGCAGATCGTTTTGAATTGGATATCATTAACAAAATTTAACTGCGGAATTTTTGCGAAAATCAATAATCGCACACCCGTGAGTTGCAAAAATTGCAAAAAATCGCCCCCTCGCCGAAGACTTTTTGCATTTTTTGCAAATTTTGAAGCCTTTCCGGTTGCCGAGTTGCAAAAAATGCGAAAATCATCCAAATGACCATTTGCACGTTTCAAAAACCCAAAATACCTTTGTCTGTTGAAAATTGAATCGACAAAGTCGAGTAAATTCAACTAAATATAAATGATTAACTTAATTTGTGTCAGTATGAAAACTAATGCTTTCAAAGATTTTTCCTTCTGCAATATCATGCCGGAGGTGATGCACAGCAAGTTGCTGTGCAATGGCGCTTATGATAATATTGATAATGAGGCGCTTACATACACCAATTCACGTCGTCTGAACTGTGATTGTCTAAACCGCGATTTCAATAGTCGTCTGAACTGTGATTCTAAAATGATTGCTGTGATTAATATGATTAAATGCATAAAAAATCACATCAATCACATTAATCTTGCGAAAACCTGTATTGAGCGTAGTCGAAATATCATAG
>JAISUK010000022.1 GCA_031272075.1 Dysgonamonadaceae bacterium | reverse complement strand
TCGCACTCGATGTGCCGAAAGGATCGGTCATTTCCGTCTCTTTCCTGGGATACCTCACGCGCGAAGTGGTGTTGGGGGAAAACCGTGCGCTCCGAATCGCGTTGCAGGAAGACAATCGGCAGTTGGATGAAGTTGTGGTGATCGGTTACGGCACCTTGCGCCAAAAAGAAGTGACAAGTTCCATTTCGCATCTTGGCAGTGAAGATTTCAATCCGGTCTCGGTTCAATCGCCGCTTGAATTGATCCAGGGAAAAGTGGCAGGATTGAATATCTCAAAAGGCAATGCCGATCCCAACGAAAGTCCAAATATGATGATGCGTGGTATCTCGTCGTATCATGGCAGTCAATCGCCGCTGGTGGTGGTAGACGGCGTGCCGGGCGCTTCGCTTAGCCACCTGGCAAACGATGATATCGAATCAATAGATGTGCTCAAGGATGGTTCTGCAGCGGCGATCTACGGTACACGCGGAACCAACGGCGTCATCATCGTCAATACCAAACAAGGAAAATCACAGAACGCCAAAATCGATTACAACGGCTACCTTTCCGTCGGCTCAATCATGCGAATGCCGAAAGTATTGACAAGGGATGAATTTCTGTCGCTGGGAGAAGAACTGGGTGTTGAGGCGAAAGATTGGGGATACGAAACCGACTGGCTCAGTGAGACGCTCGACAACAAACATCCGGTCAGCCACTCCCACAACCTCTCGCTGACTGGAGGAACCGCCAAACACAATTACCGCATGTCTTTCAATTACCGAAATTCCGGCGCGCTGGTCAAATATGTCGACCGTCCCGATTACGGAGGCCGATTGAATGTCAATCACAAAGGATTGAACAATAAACTGTTTATTTCAGCGGATCTTGCCGCACAGATCAGCACCTCGCATCCCGCCGATTACAGCGTGATGGAAAAAGCCGTAAGAATGAATCCCACCGCTCCGATCATGGATCCCGATAATCCCGGAAAATACTTTGAACCCGGCGGCGACGAATACAATCCTGTGGGCATGCTCGATCAGATGCCGCGCGAAACCAATCGCTCCTACCTGTCGGGCAATATCAAGGCAACATTGGAAATCATCCATGGTTTGCAGTTGAAGACGATGTATGCGCAACGACGAAATCATACCAATGAAAAACAATACGACGAAATTGATTCCTATCATAGCGTCAAAGAACTCTGGAACGGTCGTGCACGGCAACGCAACAGCACTTCTTGGAATCAACAGCTGGACCTGACACTCAATTACCATTTCAAGGCGCATAATAACGAAGTGACCCTGTTGGGCGGATACAGCTATGAAGATTCCAACTCCGAACGCTTTACCGCAGAAAACTATGGCTTCCTTTCCGATGGATTTGCCTGGAACAGCCTCGAACAGGGCAGCTGGTTGACAGCAGGAAAGGCCAGTATGGATTCCAAAAAGTCCATGGAAAAATTGATCGCTTTCTTTGGAAGATTGAATTATGCTTACTTTGACACCTATCTTTTGCAAGCGAGCTTTCGTTATGAAGGATCAACCAAATTCGGAGTCAACAACCGTTGGGGACTGTTTCCGGCGATTTCAGCCGGATGGCGTGTATCCAATGAAGATTTTTTGAAAAATCACGAATGGGTGAACGACCTCAAATTGCGCGCCGGATTCGGATTGACAGGAAATCAGGGGTTCAGTTCCTATATCTCCCAAACCACCATCGGATTGATAAAGAATTCCGATTTCAGCGGGCTGTTTTATGATGCTTCCCAAGGAAAATGGATACAAGGATATGGCCCCAATTCCAATGCAAATCCCGATTTCCGTTGGGAACAAAAACATGAATACAATATCGGGTTGGATTTTAATTTATTCCATTCACGCTTGTGCGGTTCAATCGATTTTTACAACCGAATCACCAAAGATCTTGTGTATGAAATATATGCACCCTCTCCTCCTTACATCACCGATACATATTACAGCAATGTGGGGCAAATGAGCAACAAAGGATTTGAACTGACATTGACCGGAATACCGTTGAAAACCAAGGATTTCAGTTGGGAAGTGTCAACCTCTTTTTCCATTTTCAAAAACAACATCGATAAATTGAATAATGAATCGGGCGATGTGGCCTTCTGGGATGAAGAAAAATTGAGCGGTCTGGATTATGTCTTTCGCTGGCAAGTGGGACATCCTGTGTCTCAATTTTACGGATACCGTTTCGCAGGTTTTACTGAGGATGGAAAATGGTTGATGTACAACAAAAACAACGAAGTGGTGAGTTGGGAAGATGTGAAAGATGAAGATAAAACTTTCCTCGGCAACGGTCTTCCACTGATGAATATCGGACTTAATAATACGTTCAAATACAAGAATTTGACACTCTCTTTTTTCTTGCGAGGCGATTATTTGTTCAAAATTTTGAACGAAAAAGACCTCTATTATGGGAATAAAAATAAATTTCCGACCTACAATGTGCTTACAAGTGCGATAGATAAACATAAACAGCTGAACGATAAGCCGTTTTATAGCGATTATTATCTGGAAAACGGGGATTTTACCAAGCTGGACAATGTCACTTTGGGATATGATTTCAAATTGGGAAATAATCCATACATCAAGAAACTCCATCTGTATGTTTCCGCGAAAAACCTGTTCTATATCACATCGTATAGCGGCATAGACCCCGAACTCAACAGAGATCCGCTGGTGTGGGGGCGCGATAAAAACTCCTTTTATCCACAAATGCGCACCTTTACTTTCGGAACTAAAATTACTTTTAATTAACCACTTAATAAAAACAAATTATTGACGCATGAAACGAGCATGATTTTCAAACATCCAAGCTGATGACAATAATGACATGCGAGTTCCATACGACCTTTTAAAAACAAATAATTGACGTATGAAATCATTTAAAATATTTCCTTTTTCATTATCCGTGATACTGGCATTGCAGTTGTCATTGCCTGCTTGCGTCGACCTTGAGGAAACACTTTACAGCGAGATTGTGCCGGATACCTATGTTACCGGTCAGGAACAACTCAATTCGATCGTCGCTTCCACCTATGTCTGGTTTCGTTTGGCAGCAACCGATCGGAAATGGTATTCTGCTTCAGAATTGGCCGCAGACCAGATCGTCGGTGTTGCCAAAGACAATGGCGCAGGCTCGTACGATGGCGGGCGGCAAGTGGAACTTCACTGGCATAAATATTCCCAAACAAACGAATGTCTGGAATCGGCCTGGGACGTTTGGACAAAATTGATTGCAGGATCCAACCTGAATATCGATATTTTCCAAGAGGCTGATTACGAAATGATCGGGCTGACTGAAGCGGATCGGAAACGCCATATTGCCGAAGCAATGATGTTGCGCGCCATCGGATTTTTTGAACTGATGGACATGTTCGGCAATATCCCCGCTCCCGAAGATATCTACGTCGATCTACCCGAACAGCGGACGCCGCAACAGGTCTTCGAGATGATCGACCGCGACATCAAAGAGTATACACAATACTTGCCAAAAGGTTGGAATGCTTCTACCTACGGGCGTATCACACAAGCAGCGGCAAAAATGCTTCAAATGCGCCTGTATTTCAATGCAGCAAATTACGGCATGCCGGAGCATTGGACGGAATGTCGCGATATATGCCGCTCAATCATCAATGGGGAATACGGCAATTACGAACTCGCAAAGACATTCTATGAACCGTTTGATTGGAATAACGATACCTCCAAAGAAATCGTCCTCGGCGTGTCGATGGACGAAACTTTGACGGGACGTCCCGAAATCTTCTATACATGGAATCACCGCGGAGCGCGCGATTTTTACGGATTGGGATATCGTGGTAACAATCAGCTGGGACTTTCTCCTTCCAAAGATCCGGCAGGAAACGATTACAACTTTCAACATAAATTGGGCACACCGTTCAAGCATTACGACAAAAAAGACCTGCGCGTGAGCGAACCGGCTAATCCGGATAAAGCCAATGGCGGAGGAATGTTTCTCTATGGAGAAATGAAATCGAAACTCGGATCTGCCAAAGGTGAAAAAGAATACAACAAGCAGGTGATCTCACTCGTCGACCAGGTGGCTCGATTTGCTTCGGGAAAAGACCCTGCCCAACTCGAATCCACCGTCATGCATGGCGAGGAAAATTCCTGTTACCGCTGGAACAGATACCGGATTTATGCTTCTGCCGAGGTCTCCAAATATTTCAAATACGACTATGTCTGGATGCGCCTTTCGGAAGTGTATTATACACTGGCGGAATGTATGCTGAGACTGGGTGAAGCGGGTTATTCCCAATGGGTGAATCAAGTAAAAAAACGGAATTTCAATGAAGGAGATTTTGTGCCTTACACCGATGCAACGCTCGATCTGGATGAATTGCTTTGCGACAGAGGACGCGAATTTATCGGCGAAAGCCTGCGTCGCCGCGATTTGATTCGTTATGGTTATTTCAATTTGCCTTGGTGGGACAAAGATGCATCTTCGCCTTTGAAGAAAATATTCCCGATACCGCCTAAAGCATTATTTTCCAATACAAAACTGGTTCAAAACGAAGGTTATTCCAGTGCTTCGGGAATCGAAGAATAACGGAATTTTGCCATGCGACGAATTGTAATTTTTTTCTTGACTGTCGCTTTTGCGGCAGTCACTTTGCAGGCGCAGATCGACAAACAACAGCATCATTCGCTGAAAAAATTTTCACACGATGACGCCCTGAATTTTCTCATCTTGAACGATGCCGGCAAAAATGGTTATGGCGATCAGAAAAAAGTGGCGGAAACGATGGGCGACGTTGCCGACGCAACAGATGTAAAATTTATTGTTTCGGCAGGCGATCAACATCATTTCCACGGCGTACAAAGTATCCTCGATCCGTTGTGGACAACCAATTTTGAAATCATTTACACGCACCCTGCTTTGTTGGAAATCCCTTGGTACGCCATCGCGGGCAATCATGAATATCGCGGGAATGTGGATGCTTTTATGAATTACGGACAACGCAGTTCACGCTGGAAAATGCCGGCACGGTATTATACCTTTGAAGAAAAATCGAAAAATGGAGCCTCCTTGCGTGTGATTATGCTCGACACCTCGCCGATGATCGAAAAATACAGAAATCCCGGCTCGGAGGCTGCTTCGCAGGATTGGAAACAACAAATTGCATGGCTAGATGCTGTATTGAAAAACAATCGGAGCGACTGGACTGTTGTAATAGGTCATCACCCGATTTACGCAAATACGTCCAAATTGCCTGAAGAACTGGAAAATATGCAACAACGCCTCAATCCGGTATTGCTGAACTATCCGGTCGATTTTTACATCTGCGGTCATATCCACAATTTTCAACATATCACGAAAACGGGATGCGCAATCGATTACGTGGTAAATACCTCTGCTTCAAGTTCGCGCAGTGTTTATTCTACCAACGGTTTGCTGTTTTCTCTCAATACCAGCGGTTTTATCCATTGTTGTATGACCAAAAAAGCGCTCCGCCTGAATTTCATGGACAGCGATGGAACAATTGTTTATCATATAGAAAAACACAAATAAAGCAATCTGTCTCAATGTAATTAAAATTTTTATCCCCTCGTTGGGTGTAAACAGGGACTTCCTTGTCATAAATGTGAATTGTGAAAAACAAATTATTGACGTATGAAAAACAGCAACTATTTATTGTCGGCAGTGGCGTTGGCAGTTTGCATGCTCTCTGCCGGAACATGTTACGGACAGGGAGGCGAAGAAAAAACGCCCGAAGTGAAAAATGTGATTTTTATGATCGGCGACGGGATGGGTCTGGCTCATGTCGCGGCAACCACGATTGCCAACAATTACGAACCTCTCCAGTTGGAACGCGCCCAATTTGTCGGATTGTCGAAAACCTATTCCGCTAACAATCGTGTGACCGATTCGGCAGCGGGAGGTACCGCCTTGGCAACCGGCGTGAAGACCTACAACGGCGCTGTGGGGGTCGATACCGCCAAACAAGCGGTCAGATCCATCCTCGAAAAGGCAGAAGACAACGGTAAAGCCACAGGGATGGTGGTGACCTGTTCCGTGACGAATGCCACTCCTGCAACTTTCATCGCACACGTCGAATCGCGAAAAATGGAAGAAGAGATTGCCGAATACTATCTTAAAACCGATATCGATGTGTTTATGGGTGGCGGCGTGAAATTCTTCAAAGATCGCAGCGACAACCGCGATCTGACCAAAGAGCTTGAATCCAAAGGATATACGATTGTCTACACACTCGACGACCTCCTTTCGTTCAAAGATGACCGACTGGGGGCTTTGTTGGCGGAAAATGCCATGCCCAAAATGAGCGAAGGACGCGGCGATTACCTCCCGCTTGCCACCGGCAAAGCGCTTGAATTATTGAAACACAATTCCCCGAAAGGTTTTTTCCTGATGGTAGAAGGGTCGATGATCGATGGGGGAGGACATAAGAACGATGCCGTCATGGTCATCGACGAAACATTGGACTTCGATAAAGCGGTGGGCGCAGCGTTTGATTTTGCAGATAACAACCCCGGCACGCTTGTCGTCGTTACTGCCGATCACGAGACGGGAGGTCTGTCGCTCCCTTCCGGTAAACCGGACTTTTCCCTCCCGGATCAAGGAGTCAAATTTGCTTTCAGCACCGGCGGGCATACAGGCATCTTTGTCCCAATTTATGCTTATGGCGCAGGCGCCGAATATTTCAGCCGAATACTTGAAAATACAGACATTCCGAAGATCATGGAACGTTTGACCGGTTGGAAATAAGCGTAAATCTTCTACGATGATTTGTTAATGTTAAGTATAAATTCTATGAGACAATTATCTTGCAGAAGCGCTATCTTGCTTCTATGCTTTTTCGGACTTTTTGCTACAACAAAAGCCCAGACGCAAAAAATCACATTGCCTCAAAAACAGATGACCATCTTGTCGGTTTTTGAGGAAATTGAGAAACAGACGCGTTTGACTATCGCCTACAACGAGGCGAACCTCAATGTGAACCGTATCATTTCCGTGGACGTCAAGGACAAACAGCTGACGGAAGCCCTGCAAATCGTCCTGAAAGGGACGAACGCGACGTTCAAGATTCAGGGCAAACAGATCATCATTGTTGCGGAAAATCCGGCTCCAACCACCGACCGTTACATGGGCGTCGTCGTGGACGAAAACGGGGAAGCATTGCCGGGCGCAACGATACAGCTGAAAAAAGGCGCCACAGGGACCATCTCGGATGCGAATGGGAATTTCGCACTCGATGTGCCGAAAGGATCGGTCATTTCCGTCTCTTTCCTGGGATACCTCACGCGCGAAGTGGTGTTGGGGGAAAACCGTGCGCTCCGAATCGCGTTGCAGGAAGACAATCGG
>JAISUK010000030.1 GCA_031272075.1 Dysgonamonadaceae bacterium | reverse complement strand
GTAAAATCTGCGGAATTCAAAAAAAGTACGGCTATATCACCAGATAAAAAAGAAGCATTTCGCAAAATGGTCAATTCTTTGCAGGATGATGACGATCCCGTTATTGTTATAGCGACATTAAAAAAATAAACAATGGATAACCCCGTTGCAATGTGGGGATGAGATGCCGTCAGGTACGGAATGTGAAGATTGCGTACCTGACGGCACATATAGCTACATTATACGGATAGTCATATTTCCCCTTCTATCTTTTTCTTATCCAGCGCCCTCCAAGCATACCAGATATATGCAAGGACAAATGGGATGGCGATGGAAACAATCGACATGGCTTTCAAGGTGAACAAGCTTGAAGAACTGTTGGCAATCGTCAACGAATATTGCGGATCGATCAGTGAAGGATAATAGGCCGTGTGGTTATATCCCGCCAACAGCAACAGCACCATTACAACAAAGATTGTCCCGATGCCTGCAAACCAAATGCCATAGATAAATTTCGGCTGAAAATAGCTGCGGATAAAGCCGTAGAGTACCAACACAACCCCGATTAACAGGATGGCCAATGCCCAAGGCATCGCCATCAGGCTAGACCAATAATTATACGCTTTTTCTGAGCAGATTCCTGTTATAGGATCTTCCGTGATACCGGATTTCAGCATCAGGTTGATCAGGTAAGGCAGAAAGAAAACAAGAAAAGCCACCGCATTGATCAACAGCTGTTTTCTTGCACCTTTCCGGATTTGCTCGTCGTTGATGTTGTTGATAAAATACAGACACCCCAGACTGCGACATAAAAAGAAGACCGCCAATCCCAGCGCGACGTTCCACAGATTGCCTACCGCTTCCAGTCCATGCAAAGGATTCGCCCAACTGGAAATCACCGGCATCGCTGCCCCTGCAATATTGTCTTTATTGAATGTAAATTCCGCCCCCATGAAAAAGGTAGAGACGGCAGCGCCCAACAAAATGGGGCCTAACAATCCATTCGTAAACAAAAATCCTTTGTAAACCCTGTTGCCCAACAGGTTCCCTTTTTTTGAGATAAACTCATAAGAAACCGCCTGGATGACAAAACTGAAAAGAATCAACATCCAAACCCAATAGGCGCCACCGAAACTGGTGGAATAGAACAACGGAAAAGAGGCAAACATGGCTCCTCCGAAAGTAACCAATGTCGTGAATGTCAATTCCCATTTTTTCGATAGCGAAGCGAGCAACATATTGAGTTGTTTTTCTTCTTTTCCCAATGAATAAATCAGCGACTGTCCGCCTTGCACGAAGAGCAAAAATACCAATATTCCTCCCAGCAGCGAATTAATCAACCACCAATAATGTTGATAAAATGAATATTCCATCGTTTTGAAATTTAAGAATTAATTTTTTCGGGACCCGATTTGATATGCTTTGTCATAATACTGATTTCCGCAATAAGTAAAATGGTAAATAATACCAAAAACAGGAAGAAAGTCAGTTGTACCGACGCGACATCGATATCAGAAATGGCAGCCGATACCGGAAGGATGTCCTGTATCGCCCAGGGTTGCCGTCCTACTTCCGCGACAATCCAGCCGGCTTGCGATGCGATGTATGCCAATGGAATCGACCAGAGGCAAATCCACTGAAACCATTTCAGGTTTTCAAGCTTTTTCTTTACCGTAAAATAGTATACCAACGCAAACAACAAAAGGAAATAACAGCCCAGAATGACCATGATTCTGAACGAATAAAATACCATCGGAACGTTTGGAATCACCTCTTCGGGCGAATTGAAATAGCCGTAACCGAAATAATCGAAATTCTCATTCAAGACCGCTTTGGCTTCAACAGCCGACACCTCGTCGCCGATTTTCTTCGCTTCACGGTATTTTGCCAACGAACTGACGGCCACTTTCCCTTTTTCTATTTTTTGCGCGACAGAAAGCGCTTGCCCGTCTTTGGTAGGGTATCCTCCTTCTATCAGGTTTTTGATCCCCGGAACATAGCCGTTCAGATCGTGGGTGGTAAGCAATGACAATCCTTTGGGTATCGAAATATTAAAAATAAACGGATCCTTGTTGTCATTGTATTGCTTGTCGGGCGCGAGGATTCCCACACCGACGATGCCTACACCATTCCCGCCTTCGTACAATCCTTCCATGGCCGCCAGTTTCATCGGTTGTTTTTCGGCGACCTGCTGGCTCGAACCGTCGCCCGTCCAGATGAGCAACAGTATGCTGACCAATCCGACAATGGAGGCGATTTTGATGCTGTCGGAAGAGAATACTTTTTCTCTTTTCTTCAACAGAAACCAGCAACTGATGCCTGTGACGAAGGCCGCTCCCAGCATCCATCCCGACAATACGGTGTGGAAGAATTTATTGATCGCGACCGGCGAGAGCAAGACTGCCCAGAAATTGACCATTTCGTTCCTTACCGTATCCGGATTGAACGTCATGCCGTCGGGGAATTGCATCCAGGCATTCGCTACCAGTATCCACAACGCGGAAATGGTCGCCCCAAGGGTGGTTAACCACGTGGAAGCCAAGTGAAAACCCTTACTCACCCTGTCCCATCCGAAGAACATAACTGCTATGAAAGTGGCTTCCATGAAAAAAGCCAGGATGCCTTCGATGGCCAATGGCGCACCGAAGATGTCTCCGACAAACCAACTGTAGTTTGACCAGTTAGTTCCAAATTCAAATTCCAGGATTATACCTGTGGCAACACCTACGGCAAAATTAATACCGAAGATTTTTATCCAAAACTTGGCTGTACGTTTCCATTTAAGATCACCCGTGCGGTAATACATGGTCTCCATCAACGACATGATGAGCCCCAAACCCAGGGTCAACGGAACAAACAACCAATGATACATGGCGGTAAGCGCAAACTGCGCCCTCGACCAATCAATTAATGTAGTATCCATCTGAAAAATGTTTATAGTTAGATCATCTTTTAGTCAACTTACCGGAAACGTATTCACTTTTCTCTTCCGAAGTGTCGAACCGACTGTTTAGAAAATTTGGGAAAAAGAATACTTTGAGAATCGCAAACATAATAAAGAGCTTGATGAGGATCAAAATCCAAAGCGGCCTGCCCCATGTCATGTTCTTAAATCCATCAACATACATGGAAATAAATCTAGAGAAAGTTCCTTTGTTCTTCATGCTTCAATCGTCAGGTTAATTATGAATGAATCCATTTGGATGCAAATATAGCATGAATCGGTAAAACTTTTTTATATATAGCGAGCAAATGATTATACAATTCTTTCAATCGCAACGACACTACTGTTTCTTCATGATTTTTTTTACAAATTCGTCACGGTAACTGCTTCCGATGGCCAATTCATACTTGCCGATGAAAAGATCATTCATATCGAACGAATCAATTTTGTCGGTATTCACGATATACGACTTGTTGGTGCGCAGGAAAATCTCAGCCGGAAGGTGCTCTGCAAGCGCTTTCAGCGTTGATTTGGTAATAATTTTCTTTTCGGTGGTGTGGATAACCGCATAATCTTTCAAACCCTCGATAAACAGGATGTCGTGCAACAAAATCCGGTAAAAGCGGCGGTCGGCTTTCACAAAAATCTGTTCTTGGGTAACGCTTTCTACGCCGCCCGTTTGCTCTGTTATATTCATTGTCATACAATATTGTGATATAATATTTTCCATAATATTCGCTAATCATAAACCATACGACCTTCTTTGAAATTTTATCCAACATATACGAAGTTACTGCCATCATCATATCTTTTTGCTCATCTTCGGCTGGATTTGCCAGTTGCTCTTCTGTATATTTTGTTAAGAGAAAATCCTGCATCTCTTTTGCGATAGCCGTAGTATCCAAATTTGCCGGTTGTTGATAAAAAACCGCTTCATAGCGCTTCTTATGGACTAATAATTCATAAGAAATATCTTCTTTTTCTGGGATAGTGTAGTCAGACTCGGATAATGAGGCAGATATATATTTTTTGTTGTTCTGAAATTGTTGGCATAGTTTGTTGAATCTAATTTTAATATCCCCTTCACTCATTGTATTGGCATCACAAACCATAATTCGACTTACTTTATTGTTTGTTGTAGCAATGTCCTGTGAAAATACGACGCGTTTATCCCATAATCCCTGAATTGAAAATCGGCGTTATCCAAAGAGCGCAATCGAATGGATTACGCCCTGTCAAGACTACTCCCCTCCCTTTTGGGGAGAGGTCACCTTATCTCGCAGGACGTTGCCCTACGCTATTGATTATTGTAGGCAATTTATCCGATATTCATATAATACGACTTGCCAGTGTAGTCGTTGCGGTATGTTGCAGCTGTCCATTCCGGAAGGATAGCTGGTGTCCCAAGTAGTGCCACCGTTACTGTTTACGAGCGGATCGGTAATGCTCCAGCCAACCTTTTTGTTCCACTGATAAAAGCAATACATTGCCGCCGATGGCAAGTTACCAAAAACAATGGGCGGCAAGACATTTTTGTCAGCCGCCCATCGCCAACGGGAGTCAATCAATAACCGTAGTTTTGTGTCAGTTTGGAGTTGAGTTCAATTGCTGCTTCCGGGATAGGCCAGAGATAAAATTTCTTGGCGTCTGCTTTTGAGACCGCTTCGTATCTTTTCTGCAGATGTTTTTTCACTTTAGCGTGGAAACTTCCTTCAGCCGGACTTGCATTGTATTCGGTAAAACCTTTTACAGTCAGAACGGTTGCAATAAAGTTGTGCCAGCGGACGAGGTCGAACCAGCGTTTTTGTTCGTAAACAAATTCGTTTGCCCTTTCACTGCGCAAGGCTTTACGCAGGTCTGCCTGACTTGCAGCGGTAATTTCTATGTCTGCCGCTGTAAGGCTGTGTGGATTGATGGAAGAGTTAGCAAATTCTCCTACATTATAGCCGCGACGACGAATGGTATTGATAAGATTTTTTGCTGTTGTTAACTCTTTGTTTTGCTCAATCAGCGCTTCGGCTTTTATAAGCAGGATTTCGCCGTAACGGATAACGATCAGGTCGATGTCGCGTTCGTAGGGGCTGAGTAGCGGACCCTCGTAATAAGTTCTGTCGATGCCTTTGCCATAGAACGGCAACCAGTCATTAGCAGGAGTGAAATCATACACGATGTCATTAGCAGGATTCCCATCGGGAGAGGAATTGGGTTTTGCTAAATAAGCGGTGTAAGAAAATTCGCGGCGACGGTCGTATTGCTTATTGGCATTGTCGTTGTCCCATTTTGTATAAAGGTCGAAAGATGAAGGTCCGATATGTGGGGGTTGCGTTTTGGGATCAACATCAAATCCGTAGGAAAATGCGCAGTGTGACTGGTGATTACCGCCGTCGTTAGGACCTGAGTCTCCGAGACTATAGCCTACATTATAAATATGTTCAGCGCCGTATTTGTTGAGGCGTCCGGGTTGAATTTTCAAATAATCTGTTTCCAACGAATATTTATTGCTGTTGATGACCTTATCGGCGTAAGTAACTGCGGAAGCGAGTTTTGACTGGTCGAATTGCAGAGCGTTTTCTGCTACATCACCGGCAGGAATGCTTGCTGTTGCCCAAACAAGATAAAGTTTTGCCAAGATTGCTTCTGCTGCATACTTGGTCGGATAAGACCTCGAACCCAGCGTTTCGGGCAAGAGTTCTTCGGCTTTTTTCAGATCGGCTTCTGCCTGTTCATAAACTTTTTCAATCGATTGACGTTCGCCGCCCGAAGAGTTAGTGGTCGAAGTGTAGATAGGAACTTCGCCGTAGAGTTGAACCAAGGAAAAATAGGCAAGACCGCGAGTAAAATACGCGCCGCCAAGAGCCAGATTTTTTCCGTCGGTTGATAGAACAACCCCTTCGGGGAACTGATAGGTGGCCGGGTCGCGCTCGCCGGATTTCAATGCCGAAATTTTCTCAATTGCATCGTTTGCTGCTGCGATACCGTTATACTGTTTGGTCCATTGCCCTGACACATAAGAGTTTGTCGGGGTAACGTCGAAGAGAGAGATAAGCGGTCCGTTGGCGTCGTCTTCGCCTTCAAAACTGATACCGCTTTCGGAAAGCGTTTCGACCTGAAACGACAGACCGGAACCGTAACTTTGAGCCTTCAATGCGGCTTTTACCAAGTTATAAGCGACAAGGTCGCTCCACGCAATTTCCTGTTCCTGAACTTCCGAAACAGGGTCGTCGCTGTCTGAGCAGGATGATAATGCTACAGAACCTAATGCTATGGCTGTAGTAACCAAAGCATACTTAAAAAAACTTTTTTTCATTTTACTAATAATTGTTAAGTGAATAATACATTGTTATTTAAATCAATTAATTTTCAGAAAGATAAACTTGCGCCTGCCGACACTGTCCTTGATGCCGGATAGACGCCTCCGAAATCGATGCCTGCTGCAATTTCGGGGTCGTAGCCTTTGTATTTCGTCAGCAGAAACAAATTTTGAGCCGAAACGAAAATTCTTACTTTTGGCGATACGGATTCGCCGACTTTAAGCGGGAATGTGTATCCTAACGCAATATTTTTCAAACGTAAGTACGAGGCGTCTTCCACAAAACGGCTGTCAAGATATTGATAACGAATATCTTGTGAAATGCGCGGATAGGTATTTGACGGATTATTTTCAGTCCACGAATCGAGGAGTTCGGTTAAGAAATTATAGGTGCTGCCGGGCGTTGCCAAATCGCGGCGCAGGCGGTTATATACACGGTTCCCCTGCGTTCCTTGAAAAGATGCAAAGAAGTCCAATCGCTTGTATTTCAAATTTGTTGAAAATCCGAAAATGAAATCCGGTTGCGAACTTCCGAGGATGGTACGGTCGTCTGCGTCAATATCTCCATCGCCATCTACGTCAATAAATTTGGGGTCGCCGGGTTGTGGAGCAGAGCCTTTCCATTTGAGGATTGGCAAGTTAGATACGTCTTCACCCGTTTGAACTACGCCGTCGAAAATAAGCCCGTAAAACGAGTCTAATGATTCACCTACGCGCAAAATGGTTTCGTTGGACGAAGACACGCTCAATCCGCTGCCGGTTTTGATTTCCTTAATTGGTCCAAGGTCGGTAACAGTATTTCTATTATGTGCAAGATTGGCTGTAATTTTCCATTGCAGATCGCGTCTGTCAATAATATAAGTCGAAAGCGACAATTCAAAACCGCGATTAGTAATATTTCCTATATTAGTCATTTGGCTTGAAAAACCTTCCGAGGACTCTATCGGCATATTGTAAAGCAAATTGTAGGTTAATTTTGAATAAATATCGGCGGAAACGGTAATTCGACTGTCGAACAAACTTGCATCCAAACCGACATTGTACGAACTTGTACTTTCCCAAGTCAAATCGGGATTTCCTTTTCGTGCCTTTTTCAGCGAAGTGGTAATTTTATTATTGTCGCTTGTTTTGACGTAGGTATAACTCGGCAGATAGAGGTTGTCGCCAATTTCCTGCTGTCCGACCACTCCGTAAGAAATTCTGATTTTCAATACGTTAAGCGCTTCGTTTTTCCAAAACCAGGGTTCCTGTTCAACGTTCCACGATAAGCCTGCCGAAGGGAAAAAGCCCCAACGATGACCGGGTGCGAATTTCGACGATTCGTCCGCTCGCAAGGTCGCAGTCAGATTATATCTTTCGAGCAGAGAGTAATTGATTCTGCCCAAAATGGAGCGAAACCACGAATTTTCTCCGCCGGTACGTGGAAAATCCGGCGAATTTGCTGCATAAAGTCCCTGTACTCCAAGCGATTCGTCGGAAAAATCACCTGTTTTGGTCGTTGAAAACCTGATTTTTGTATCCTGTTTGGTATAACCTGCAAGAATATTGATTTTGTGCTTATAATCAAACAGTTTGCTGTAATTAACTGTATATTCCGAAAGATACGATTCAAAACTTTTGTTGCCCACGCCACCTAATCCGCCCGGGATCAGACCGATCAGCGACGATGCGGGCGCAAAAAAATTCTGCACACTGTTGTTGATATTGGTTCCGAGACTTACTTTGGCTTCTAATCCGGGCAAGGCGGTATATACTGCATTAAAATTGCCAAGCAGCGAAGTGTTTATGTTTTCACCGGTAGAATTATAAATGTCGGATACAGGATTCGGATTATTGCCGTCTCGAGTAAGATCGTTGCGTTTTTCGTAGGGGTTCTTGTAATTATATGAGCCATCTGTATTGTATATCGGTACTGCTGGCGACATTCTGATGGCGTATCCGAAAATCGAGGTAAAAGCTCCCTGATAGGTTGCATTGCTTCTTTCCACCGTTGTTGCGCCGTTTTGTACTGATTTTCCGCCAGTGAGATTGATACCGAATTTCAAGTTTTCGAGCAGTTTTCGGTCGAGATTGACACGGGCGATATAGCGATTGAATCCTGTATTGACCAATATTCCTTCCTGGTCGATATAGCTTCCCGAAACAAGGTAACGGGTATTGTCGTCGCCGCCACTGATGGAAATATCGTGCTTATGAGAATATGCTGTTCTCAAGATTTCATTTTGCCAGTCTGATCCTCGACCGAGCGCTGCAATTTCCGCTTCGCTGAAATAATTATATCCGTAGGTATTTTGAAACCTCGCCCATTGTTGAGCGTCCATCAAATCGAGTTTTAGAGGCGTTTCATCAACTCCGAATGTGTATTGATAATTCACATAATTGCGACCGCGTTTGCCTTGTCGAGTAGTAATTATAACAACACCATTGCTGCCTCTCGAACCGTAAATAGCAGTCGCAGAAACGTCTTTCAAAACCTCTATAGATTCAATATCGGCCGGATTAAGAGTGGAAAGCGGATTCAAAACGCTTTCTATATTACCCATTCCTGCTTGGGTGTTGGAATTATCGCTGTAAAAAATCAATCCGTCAATCACATACAAAGGCTCGTTGCTTGCATTAATCGAATTTCCGCCACGAATGCGAATATTGGAAGGAGAACCGGGCGCACCGGAGGTTGAAGTTACATTCACGCCTGCCACAGCGCCGCTCAAAAGACCGTCCACACTGAATGCCGTATTGTATTCAAGGAATGTTTTATCAACTTTGGCAATTGCTCCGGTTATTTCCCGCCTGTTTTGCGTGCCGTAACCGACAACAACTACCTCCGCTAAATCGTTCGTATTTTCTTCAAGAGTAATATTAAGCGGCGAACTGTAGATTTTGACGGTTATGTCTCGCCGCTTGTAACCGAGATAAGTAACCGAAAGATTTACAGGCAGATCTCCGACTCGGAGAGTAAATTTACCTTCCAAATCCGTAACTGTCCCTATTTTACCTTCCTGAAACGAAACACTCGCACCGATAACAGGTGCCAAAGTGCTCTTGTCAATCACTTTCCCACTAATTTCCACAATTTTTTGCTGCGAAAAAGCAAAAACAGGGAAAATAATGGAGCAAAATAAAAAATATTTTACTACCTTTGCCATTGATTTAGTCTTTAAATCGGGGCGTCCAACTCAAAATTGTCCAGATTTACGATATTGGACGCCCTTTTTAATTTTTGTGCAAAGATATGGCGGATTTTTTGACCTTGCAATACCGCATTTGTGGTATATTTCTTTACGACGGTCAAATCACCGTCTTTGAAGAAGCAAATCCTCCAAAGTTATACTGTCAGTTAATCAAATTTCTAGTGAACCGCTTCATAAATTCCGAGCGATACATAGCGCCAAGAGCAAGTTCGTGCCTGCCGATGAAAATATCGTTGCTGTCGAACGAATCTATATGATCGACATTCACGATAAACGATTTGTTGGTGCGCAGGAAAATATCAGCGGGAAGTTGCTCTGCAAGCGCTTTCAGCGTTGTTTTTGTGATAATTTTTTTTTCGGCAGTGTGGATAACCGCATAATCTTTCAAACCCTCGATAAACAGGATGTTGTGCAGCAAAATACGGTAAAAACGGCGGTCGGCTTTCACAAAAATCTGTTCTTGGGTAACGCTTTCTACGCCGCCCGTTTGCGGTTTCGCCGACAGCAGGGCAAGATAGTCGGCGGCTTTGGCGACAGCCTTGCGAAACCGCTCCTGTTCAACGGGTTTGAGCAGGTAGTCGATCGCGTCGAGCTCGTAACTGTCCACCGCATATTGCGGATAGGCGGTCGTGAAAATTACCAGCGTATCGCGACTGATAGTGCGGGCAAACTCAATGCCGTCGATACCCGGCATCCGAATATCGAGGAAAACCAGCGACACTTCATTGTCGGCCAAAAACTTGCCTGCTGCTTCGGCATTGCTGAAACTGCCGGTCAAAGTCAGCGTTTTCGGCA
>JAISUK010000073.1 GCA_031272075.1 Dysgonamonadaceae bacterium | reverse complement strand
GAGGCGATTACGGGCGAAGCGGTCGAAAATCTTTTGGACGCCGTGCAGGACACGGTTTCTTCGCTGAAAGATTTTTTCAACAATACCCCAAATCTGCTCTCGGCTGTGAAGAAAACCATTGAAGAAAATGCCGAACTGAAAAAGCAGGTCGATGAGTTTGTGCAAAAACAGATGGCGGAGATGGCGGAGAAATTATTGGCAGGGAAAGACTTTACGGATATTAACGGCCTTAATGACGTTAAGGTCGTTAAGGTCGTTACCAAGATTTCTGCGGATCAGGCAAAAAATCTTGCTTTCCAACTGAAAAATCGTCAAAGCGAAAAACTTTTCGTGGTTATCGGTTCTGTTTTTGATGTTAAACCTTCGCTGACCGTGATGCTGTCCGATGACCTTGTGCAAGCCGGGCTGAATGCCGTAACCATTGTTCGCGAAGCCGCAAAGCATATTCAGGGCGGCGGCGGCGGACAGCCGTTTTTCGCGCAGGCCGGCGGCAAGAACGCCGATGGCTTGGATAAGGCTATGGAAGCATTGATTGAGATGGTTTGCGGCAGTTGACCGCTACTATTGCAACCTTGTTGAAGCGGATTTCTTGGAAAATCGTCCATCCCGCACGCGGTAGATCCGTTCGATGATATCGACCACTTTCATTCCTTCAAGTAGATTGGTGGAAATAACACCTTTGTTTTGAAGGGTTTCTACTACATTTTGGATGATATAATGGTGGTTCTGGGCAGAGCCTTTATACTCACCATAATCATTGGGCGGATTTGAGGGCGTCAATTCGGGCATCACATAATTGTCGATATGGCAAGAAACCACTTCGTTCATGTATTGCCCTGCCAGTTTTACGCTCCCTTTCTCCCCAATGATCGTGATGCTGCTTTCGAGGTTCATATCCCATACCGCCGTAGAATAATTCAGACAACCCATCCCTCCGTTTACAAAATCGAAATGCACACAGCCGGTGTCTTCAAATTCCGTCAATTCCTGGTGACAGAAATCGGCAAAATTGCCACAAATATTGGTAATATCGCCGAAAAGCCAGTACATAATATCGATAAAATGGGAAAATTGTGTAAACAGGGTGCCGCCGTCCAGTTTGAGGCTCCCGTGCCAACTGCCATGTTTGTAATAACGCGCATCCCGATTCCAAAAACAATCCAGTTGAACCAGGTAGATAGCACCCAACAACTTCGCCTCCACTATTTGCTTGAGCCAGACAGCAGGAGGTGAATAGCGGTTCTGCATCACACAAAACACCTGTCGCGCTGTTTCCAACGACTTGAATAAAATCTTTTCGGCATCAGCCTTTGTCAAGGCGATCGGCTTCTCAATTACGACATGCTTTCGATGTTCCAACGACTTGATCGCATGTTCGGCATGAAATCCGTTCGGAGTGCAAACATTCACCACATCCACTTCTAATCCCGAAGTCAACAGTTCGTCGATGGAATGAAAAAAAGGCGCTTTCACTCCGCTTAATCCCAATGCTTCTTTCGGCAACACATCACATACTGCCGCCAATTCGCAAGCCTCATTCCTGCGAATCATCTCAGCATGACGTTTCCCAATATGGCCTTGCCCAATAACGGCAAATTTAATTTTCCTGTTCATCTGCGACTCCATCTGATTTCACAATTCTTTCTCGTTCATCTAAAACGTTTGCAAAAATAATGAAAATATCTTCACAATCCCTTATTCGGCAATATTTTTCTTAAAAACAAGCAGTTAGCCGACAACGATAGCGTAACGAGTGAGGTGTTGGTACTACCATCGGTTTTTGTTTCATCAACAAATAGAATTTCATGGATAAACAGCGCCAACCAACCAACAATTCTATTACCTTTGCATCCAAAAAAAAGTTCACCGTTTCTTTATTCGTTCATGAAATTAAAATCAGGATGGTATCATCTCATCGCGTTTCTGACAGCGTCGGTATGGGGCATCACTTTTGTTTCTACCAAACTGTTGCTGAATGCGGGGCTGTCTCCCCAAGACATCCTGTTTTACCGCTTTCTGCTGGCATATATCTGTATCTTGTTTTTCGGGAAGCAACGCTTGTTCGCCAAGAGCCTGCGCGATGAAGGTCTTTTTGTACTATTGGGGATTTTTGGCGGATCGCTTTATTTTTTAACCGAGAATGTTGCCGTTCAGATAACACTGGCCTCCAATGTTTCGCTCATTGTGAGCATTGCGCCGCTCTTGACCACGATCCTGTCTCATTTTTTCCTGAAAAACGAATCGCTCAAGCGGCAGGTCATTTCCGGTTCGCTCATCGCTTTTATGGGCGTAGTGCTGGTGGTATTTAACGGTGAATTTATTCTTGAATTGAATCCTGCGGGTGATCTTTTCAGTGCATTGGCCGCTTTTTGTTGGGCGATCTATACGATTCTGATCAAGCAGGTAAGCAATCGTTATTCCACGTTGTTTATTACCCGCAAAGTATTTTTTTATGGCTTGCTGACCTGTTTGCCGATGTTCATTGCCGATCCGCTGCTCTTGGATTCGCAAATCCTGTTTCAGCCTGTCGTCTGCATCAACCTTTTATTCTTAGGATTGGTCGCTTCGCTCACTTGTTATTTCCTTTGGAATATCTGTGTCAAGCAAATAGGTGCCGTGTATACGACCAATTATGTGTATTTTGTTCCGCTGGTCACTTTGGCTACCGCATTTATTGTGTTGCATGAGCACATTACGATTATTGCACTGATTGGAACATTCATTACGATGGCGGGAGTTTACCTGGCCAATCGTCCAAGGTAGGCGTTTACCCGACTTTAACCAGCTTCACTACCTGCTTTGCAGCTTGTACGGATGCGTGTGGTGCGCCCAATAATTCGATGATCCGGTCATAGCCTTTCAATATTTTATCACGATAAGCAGTGTGATTCAGTAACGCGTCGAGTTCATGGCTGATTGCTTCGCGTGAGAACGAGGAGGCGAATAATTCTTTTACCAGGTTTTCGTCGGCAATCAGATTCACCAACGAAATATAGCGGACAGTGAAGAAATGTTTGAAGACAAACGATGTAAGCCGTTTGAGCGGTGTTTTGTAGCAAACCAGCTGTGGAACACGAAACAAAGCCGTTTCCAATGTTGCTGTGCCTGAAGTAACCAAAGCGACAGATGCCTGTTGCAGCAAACGGTAAGTCTGTCCGAAGACAATCGATGCCCGATGCTGCCCGACATATTGGAGGTAATAGTCAGGCTCAATGCCCGGAGCGCCTGCTATCAGCAATTGATACTCCGGAAATTCGGATGCGGCATCCAGCATTGTCGGCAGGTTGTCCTTGATTTCCTGTTTTCTGCTTCCGGGCAGCAGTGCGATAATCGGCTGATCGGGAAATTGATTGGAGGACGCAAATGATTCGAACGATTCATTTCGGCAGTCGCGTTGTTCAACGGCATCCACAGTGGGATTGCCGACGTAAGTAGCCTCGAAATAATGCTGGCGATAAAATTCAACTTCAAAAGGGAGGATGCACAACATCCTGTCAACATAATTGCGGATAGTCCGGATACGCCATTGTTTCCACGCCCAGATTTTCGGAGAGATATAATAACAGACAGGGATGGCAAGCTGCTTTTTCACAAACTTGGCGATTTTCAGGTTAAATCCGGGATAGTCTACGAGAATCACCACGTCCGGACGATGGTCGCGGAGGTCTTGTTTGCAACGGCGCATATTCCTGAAGATTTTTCCTAGATTCAAGACGACCGGAACGAATCCCATATACGCCATATCGCGGTAATGTCCGACCAATGTACCCCCCACTTCGACCATCAGATCACCCCCAAAGAAACGAAATTCGGCATCGAAATCCATTTCCTTGATCGCTCGCATCAGATTGGACGCATGCAAGTCGCCCGAAGCTTCACCGACAATCAGATAGTATTTCATGGAGTCGCTCGATCATGGTATATGCCGTCATATCAATCTGAATCGGCACAACGGCGACATACCCGTTGGCCAATGCCCATTCGTCGGATTTGTCGTTCTCCGGCTCGGTGTTGTCAAACTCTCCTGTCAGCCAATACAATTCTTCGCCGGCTTCGTCGCGCGTCTTATAAAACTCCTTGATCCAGCGGCCTTTTGTCTGGGTGCAGATCTTGATTCCTTGAATCGTCGTGCCTGCGGGGATATTCACGTTCAAACAAATTCCTGCAGGCAAACCTTCGCGAATCACCTCTTCGACAATCTGTCTGCCATAACGACAGGCATGCTTGAAATCGGCATTGAGATCGTAATCCGTAAGCGACAATGCCACTGAAGGGATCCCAAACACGCAGCCTTCGAGGGCAGCACCTACCGTTCCGGAATACAATACGCAGAGCGAGGAGTTTGAGCCGTGATTAATGCCCGAAACGACGATGTCGGGTTGACGTTCGGCCAGTTCGTTGATGCCCAATTTAATACAGTCGACGGGAGTTCCCGAACAACTGTATATTTTCATGGATTCGTCTGCCTCCAGCAACTGAATATGTAACGGATCTATCGAAGAAATCGCTCCCGACATTCCCGAACGGGGGCCATCGGGCGCCACCACGAGCAATTCACCCAAAGGACGAAGCGCCTGAATCAATTCCTTTATCCCGTTCGCATGCACTCCATCGTCGTTGCTGATCAATATCAAAGGGGTCTTTTTTTCTTTCATGTTTTATTTTGCATCACACTCCGGGTGCTTTGTTTCACCGGAATATATTTATATTAAACCCTGCGGGTTATTCATTTTTGCCTCTCACTTTATGCTGCAAAGGTACATGATTTTATTTTGGAATCAAATGGACTAAGAAATATCTTTACCCAAAATAGGCCGATCTTAATCAATAAAATATTATTTTTGTACCGAAATTCTACAATTTATATGGGTAAAATCATCGCATTGGCAAATCAGAAAGGCGGAGTTGGCAAAACAACTACCGTCATCAACCTTGCGGCTTCATTAGCGGCATTGGATAAAAAAGTATTGGTGGTTGACGCCGACCCACAGGCAAATGCCTCTTCCGGGCTTGGAATCAACATCAAGGAGGCAAAATATTCCATTTACGAGTGTATCATCAATCAGGCGGATACCGAAGCGGCGCTGATGAAAACAGCGCTGGACAATCTGGACATCATTTCCTCGCATATCGACCTGGTAGGCGCGGAAATCGAGATGCTGAACTTTGAAAACAGGGAAAAAGTATTGAAAAAAGTATTGAGCAGCGTCAGCGATCGCTACGATTTCATCCTGATCGACTGTTCGCCTTCACTGGGATTGATTACGGTCAACGCGCTTACTGCCGCTAATTCGGTCATCATCCCGGTTCAATGCGAATATTTTGCGTTGGAAGGAATCAGTAAATTGCTCAACACCATCAAGATCATCAAATCGAAATTAAATCCTTCGCTGGAAATCGAAGGGTTCCTGCTGACCATGTACGACGCCCGTCTGCGGTTGGCAAATCAGATTTACGAAGAAGTAAAAAAACACTTCCGTGAACTCGTATTCGATACGGTCATCCAACGGAATATCAAATTGAGCGAAGCTCCCAGCTACGGACAACCGGCGTTGATCTACGACCCCGAATCACGCGGCGCCATCAATCATATTCAATTGGCAAAAGAATTGATCAATAAAAACAAATAAGCGTATGTCTAAACAAAATAAATCGCCTCTCGGAAGAGGAATTGAAGCTTTGATCAGCATGGATGACCTGAAAATCAACGGTTCTTCTTCCATCAATGAGATCGAATTGTCGAAGATTCATCCCAACCCCGACCAGCCTCGTTCGGTATTCGACCAGGAGGCATTGGAAGAATTGGCGGCTTCCATCCGCTCTTTTGGACTGGTGCAACCGATCACGCTCCGCGAAATCCGCCCCGACCACTACCAGATCATATCTGGAGAACGCAGGTACAAAGCCTCGCTGATGGCCGGACTGACTGCGATTCCAGCCTACATTCGGACCATCGAAGACGAGAATGTCATGGAAATCGCGTTGATCGAGAATATACAGCGCGAAGACCTGAACCCGATAGAAATCGCCCTCGCTTTCCAGAATCTGATTGAGACTTACAGCCTGACGCAAGACAAGCTGAGCGAACGCATCGGAAAGAAACGCGCTACCATCTCCAATTTCCTCCGTCTGTTGAAACTTCCCGCGGAGATCCAGATGGGGCTGAAAGACAAAAAGATCGATATGGGACATGCCAAAGCGTTGCTTGGCCTTGAAGACATGTCTACCCAGCTCATGGTGTATGAACAAATCCTGCTTTACGGTTTTTCCGTCCGTAAAACCGAGGAAATCATCCGCACCCTTAACGAAGAAACGCCCAATAACAAACCTTCGGGGAGAACAAAAAAACAGACCCCACCCGAATACAAATTATTAAAAGAACACCTGACACGTTTCTTCGGTTCCAATGTCCTGTTCTCATGCGACGAGAACATGAAGGGGAAAATTACCATCCCTTTCCAATCGGAGAAAGACCTGGAAAGGATTGTCCGGGTTTTTGATGCGCTCAAAAGCTAATTGCATACAAAACGCATCTATTTACATACACCAATATTCAGTTGTATTGAAATACACCATTGTTGTCATACTCGCCATCTCGTTGTTCTGTTTCCCGACATCCTTGATTTCGCAGGAACAGGACTCCGTACAACTGACTCCCGCTTTCAAGCCGAACCCCACCAAGGCGGTGATCTATTCGGCCATCTGTCCGGGACTGGGTCAGATCTATAACCGCAAATACTGGAAACTGCCGCTTGTTTACGGTTCTTACCTGGGTTGCGCGTATGCCATAGCCTGGAACAGCAATCAATACAACGACTACAAACAAGCTTACCGCGACATTACCGACGACGATCCGGATACCAATTCTTGGGCAAATTTCATCCGGTCGGGCAACAACCGCGATCCCAATTCCTGGACAACGGAATATAAAAACTGGTTTGAAAGTTCGTTAAAAAATAAACGGGACTATTACAGGCGATACCGCGATTTGAGTTACATCATCACGATCGGGGTGTATGCGTTAACCATGGTGGATGCATACGTGGATGCGCAATTGTTTGATTTCGACATCAGCCCGAACCTCAATGTGCATGTAGAACCGGTTATTTTCGATAAATCGGTGACAGGCAGTCGTTCCGTCGGGCTGCAATGTTACTTCAAATTTTAACGATTCTGCCTGTATTAGCCGGTAGAAATGTTATTTTTTTATCGTCTTTTCTCATTTATACTTTTAAAATAGTACTTTTGTCAAACCAAATTAAAGACGTATGAAGCAAAGTTTATTCATTTTTATACTCATAGGAATCAACAGTTTTTCAGTCAGGTCACAGGGCGCTTTATCCGAAGAAATGGCCAGAATCGCTATTCAGGATTCTGCGTATGAAGAAATTGCCGACACCAATGCGGTGGTCACGGACGAATCTTTGTATATTCCGGAAAGCCTGGATTTGAATGTCGACAGCCTGATGTCGGCGTGGCATATCAATTACCATGTCAATCAACATCTCTCCCACGACAGCTTGTTTAGCGCCGACACGCCCGATTCGGTATTTGCCAACAGGTTGAAACGATTGCCGCGGATCATCCCTATGACCTACAACTCGCTCGTGCGCTCGTGTATTAACCTGTATGCCGACAGGCGACGGGGTTTGGTCGAATACATGCTTGGCTGTGCGGATTTCTATTTTCCCATGATCGAAGAAGCGCTGGACAAGGAAGGGCTTCCGCTCGAACTGAAATACCTTTCCATCGTCGAATCGGCATTGAATCCGGTAGCCCTTTCCAAAGCAGGCGCGTCGGGACTCTGGCAATTCATGCTCCCTACCGGTAAAATTTACGGTCTGGAGATCAACAGTCTGGTTGACGAACGCCGCGATCCGGTGAAGTCGACTTATGCCGCTTGCCGCTATTTCAAAGACATGTATGCCATCTATAATGACTGGATACTGGTGATTGCCGCCTACAATTGCGGTCCGGGCAATGTCAACAAAGCCATCCGGAGGGCAAAAGGAAAAACGGATTTCTGGGAAATTTTCAAATATCTGCCGCGCGAAACGCGCACTTATGTGCCGCTGTTTATCGCAGCCAATTATATCATGAGTTATCACCAGGAACACAATCTGTTTCCTGCTCAGATCAATCTGCCGCTCTCCACCGACACCATAGTCGTCAATCGCGAAATTCACTTCGATCAGATTTCGGAAATACTGAAAATCGATAAAGAGCTGTTGCAAGCGATGAATCCGCAATACAAACGGGAAATCATCCCCGGACAATCCAAGCCTTACGTCCTGTGTCTGCCTTCGATCACCGCTTACGGATTTGCAGAATTGGAAGATACCATCTATCACCACCGTGTCGAAGAATTGTTTACAAACAAGCAATTGTCCGATTCCCATTCGGAAAAAATCAAGCATAAGGTCAAGTCGGGAGAATCTCTCCTCGCGATCGCTAATTACTATGGTGTGACAACCAAAGAGATCCGGAAATGGAACAAACTGTCTTCCAACCGCATTGCCGCAGGAAAGGTGCTGACATTGTATGTAGATAACGGTGGTTATACGTTTAATTCCCAAAACCAGATTTCTTCAGGAACCAGCGCCGCAGGCAGAAAAGAAGCGTCCGGTGCACAGGGAGATGATTCTTCTCAGAATCTTGCAAACAATTCCACTTCCTATATTTCTTATAAGGTGAAATCGGGCGAGTCCTATTATACCATCGCAAAGAAATATCCGGGAATCAGCGTGCAGGACATCATGAAAGCCAACAACGTGAAAAGTTCGTTGATAAGAGCAGGTCAGGTCATTAAGATCCCAAGAATATAGTTAATAGTCGAGTATTGAGCATTGAGCGAAACAGATGACATAAAAGCAAACGATGAAGTAATGATACAGACGGAGTTTGAAAAACTCCTGCAATCATACGCCAATTCAAATCACAGGCAGAAATTTGAATTAATCCACAAAGCATTCAATTTCGCCAACCAGGCGCATCGTGGCGTCAGGCGGCTCGATGGGGATCCGTACATCATGCACCCGCTCGCGGTGGCCATGATCGTATGCGAAGAAATCGGACTGGGGTCGACGTCAATCTGTTCGGCGTTGCTGCATGATGTGGTAGAAGATGCGGACTACACCGTTGATGACATCCGAAATGTCTTCGGCGATAAAATTGCACTCATTGTCGAAGGATTGACGAAAATTTCCGGCGGCATTTTCGCTGAAGCCTCCGCCCAGGCAGAAAACATGCGCAAACTCCTGCTCACCATGTCGAGCGATATCCGAGTGATCCTGATTAAGATTGCCGACCGGCTGCACAACATGCGGACTTTAGGCGCCATGCTGCCTGCCAAACAATACAAAATCGCCGGCGAAACGATGTTTCTCTACGCTCCCATGGCGCATCGGCTGGGACTGTTTGCGATCAAAACGGAACTTGAAGACCTGAGTTTCAAGTACGAACATCCGGATGAATACAAACAAATCACCCTGAAACTGCAATCTACCGCCACCAACCGCGAAAAGATCTACGAACATTTCGCCCAGCCGCTCCGCGAGAAATTGAACGAGATGCTTTTCAAATACGACATGAAAGCCAGGGTCAAATCCGTCTATTCTATCTGGAATAAAATGAAAACCAAAGACATACAGTTCGAAGACATTTACGACATCTTCGCTGTCCGCATCGTCTTTGAATCAGTTCCCGGAATGGACGAGAAGAAACAATGCTGGGATATCTATTCCGCCATTACCGACCTTTACAAATTACGTCCCGACCGTATCCGCGACTGGATCAGCAATCCGAAAGCCAATGGCTACCAGGCATTGCATGTGACAGTGATGGGCCCCGACGGTCAATGGATTGAAGTGCAGATTCGCAGTTCCAGGATGGACGAAATCGATGAGAAAGGATTCGCTGCCCATTGGAAGTACAAAGAACACAATGTGGAAGAAGAGACGGAACTGGATAAATGGATAAAAACCATCCAGGCATTGCTGGAAGAACCCAGCCCGAATGCCATGGATTTCCTGGACAATATCAAACTGAATCTCTATGCCAATGAGATTTTTGTCTTCACCCCGAAAGGAGACATCAAAACGCTGCCTCAAAATGCTACCGCACTCGATTTTGCTTATGAACTCCACTCCAACATCGGGAATCATTGCATCGGCGCGAAAGTGAACCACAAACTGGTTCCGCTCAGCCAGCGGTTGTCCAGCGGCGACCAGGTGGAAATCCTGACCTCGCGCGCCCAATTGCCCAGTTCCGATTGGCTGAATTTTGTCACTACCGGAAAAGCCCGCACCAAGATTGAAGTGACGCTTCGTAAACAACGCAGGGAATTGATCAAAATCGGAGAAACCAAATTGTTCGACTGGCTGAAGAAGTCCGGAATTGAACCCACGCAACAAGTATTGGACCGCATCTCCAAGGCCTACGAATTTCCCAAGAAAGACGACCTGTATTATGCCATCGCGGAAGAACTGGTAGAATTACCTGAAAATCCACGAAAAGTATTGAAAGAAAAATCCGACAATATCTTTGTCCGGTATGTAAAACAAGCTTTTGGGTCAATCTCCAAACAGGATGAACTCCCAAATGCCTCTGCAAAAAGTTCCGTAGACCTCAGCACCATCGACCGCAAAAAAACGCATATCCTCGAAGAAAGGGCGTTTGACAAAAATTATACCATTGCCGAATGTTGCCGACCCATCCCCGGCGATGAAGTTTTCGGATTCATCAAAGACAACGGGCAACTGGATATTCACAAGCGCGCCTGCAAGATCGGACTGAAACTGAAAGCCAATTTCGGCGACCGGATCGTGTCGTGTGAATGGGCAAGGAACAACATGTTTTCTTTTCTTTCGACCATCGAAGTCCAGGGAATTGACCGGCTTGGCATCCTCAACGAAATAACCAAAACCATCTCCACCGATTTCAATGTAAACATCCATAAACTTTCGATCGAATCCAAGGCAGGTATGTTTTTCGGATTGTTGGAAGTCTCCGTGCACGATGTCAACGACATCAACCAATTATGCCGCCAGATACAAAAAATCAAAGGCGTAAAAAATGTCAACCGGGTGGATGATTGAGAAAAAATCATACCCATGATGAGTATATTTTTTCACTTTCTCACACTTATTAATAAATACCATGAAATAATCGTATGTATCAAAAAAACCAGATTCCAATATCCGGCAATGATGCAGACTTTTTGGAAGCAATTTACAAAAGGCATGCAAAGCAACTGTATTTCTATGGTTTGTCGTGTTGTTCCGATATCGATATTGTGGAAGACGCCATTCACGACGTTTTCATCGATCTCTGCCAGCACCAGGAAAGATTCGAAAAAATCAGGAATCTGAAGTATTACTTGATGGCCTCCCTCCGTTACACCATCCACCAACGATTGGAAAAAGAAGTATTGTCCACCGAACTGAAAAAGGAAGAGGAATTGGAAGATTTCTTTGAAAGAGACGCACAAGACATTTACATCGAACAAGAAGAGAAAGCGGGACACATGCAGATTGCCGAAGATTTGCTGTCGCGATTGACGCCCCACCAGCGGGAAGTCATTTACCTGCGTTTCTCGGAAGGACTGTCGTTCAACAAGATTGCTGAATTGATGACCATCCACCGTCAGTCGGCACAAAACCTGTTTCAGCAGTCTATCAATAAACTCAGGAAAGAGATTTCCCGAATATCAATTAAAAACAGCGTAAAATGAAGGAAGATTATTCGTATTATAAACGAAATAATTACCTCGAAGACGATTTTTTTGTCAGATCGATATTATTTCCGACAAAAGAAACCCGCTTATTTTGGAATGAACTGGTTAATTCCAGAACGATTGATGTAGATGAATACATCGAAGCATGTATGATTTTAGATACCTGGAAAAAGAATCGATCCAGTGTCCCTGCTTTTCGTGTCGACCAGCTATGGGAACGAATCAGCGATACCCGCGAGTCGATGGAAAAACAAAACAGAAAAGCGTTGAAAATCAAAAATATTCGCACTTTTTGCCTGATTGCCGCTGCCTGCTGTGCACTGCTGCTGATGTCGTCGCTTTTCTTGTTTGCTCCCAAACAGCCGGAGCCGACAATGGCAAAGAAGGAACTCGACCCGCAGTATCAAATCATCAACAAACAACAGACACAAAAAGAGATCGTCATCATGACCGGACACAGCGAGGTGAAGGTGACAAGCGACAATCCTGAAGTCAGTTACAACAAAGAGGGTGTGCTGGCTATCGACAACGAACATGCACAAAGCGAAGAAGTCATTGCCCCGGTCAAACCGACACTCAATCAGTTGCACGTCCCTTTCGGTAAAAGGGCACAGCTGAAACTTTCCGACGGTAGTCGGTTGTGGGTCAATACGGGCACAACCGTCATCTATCCGGTTGTCTTTGCCGGAAACAAACGGGAGATATTTGTCGATGGCGAGATCTATGCAGAAGTCCGTCACGATGCCGACAAACCGTTTGTGGTCAAAACCGACAGCCTGGAAATCGTGGTCTATGGCACGGAATTTAACCTCTCGGCCTACAAAGAAGAGGCCGTCAAGCAGGTCGTGCTCATAAGCGGTTCCGTCGAAGTAAAACAACACGGCAGCCATGTGCGGATGGAGCCCCGCCAATCTTACACTACCGGACAGGAGAATCCGCTCAGGAAAGTGAATACAGATTTGTATACCTCTTGGCGCGATGGCGTATATATTTTTGAAAACGAACCGATAGAGCATATTCTATTGAAATTGGCGCGCTATTACAATGTCACCATGGTGATACCGAAACAACCTTCAGGGATCTTTTGCTACGGCAAGCTGGAACTGAAAGACGAATTGCCCGTTTTGCTCTCCGGATTGATGGAGGTAGCTTCGTTCAATTTCTCGGAGAAAGAAAAACAATACATAATTCAATTCAAATAATTTTATTTTTCAATTTAATAATTATGAGAGAACTTAAGTACAGACGAAAGAATCCGGGATTGCTCTTGGTTCCGGTTTTATGTTTCATGCTTTGCCTTTCGTACAACACGAATGCGCAAGCAAGTCAACCGGCGGCCACGACAATCACCGTCGACATGAAAAACAAAGCGGTCAGTGAGATTATCCAAGCGATTGAATCGGCCAGCGACTACGTGTTCTTTTACAACAAGAACGATGTCGACCGGAATCGCAAAACCTCACTGAAAGTGACTGAGGCGCCCATCGAAAAAGTGGTGGAGCAATTGTTTGCCGGAACGGATAACGGCTATCGCATCAATGGCCGTCAGGTTTTCATCACCAGGAAAGCACAATCCGACAATGCCGACATTCGGCAGCAGGAAAACCGGAGGAGAGTGACCGGTAAAGTGCTGGATGAATCGGGAACGGAAATCCCCGGCGTCACCGTGATCGTGAAAGGCACTTCGCAAGGCACAATCACCGATGTTAATGGGGATTATACCCTGCTCGACCTGCCTGAAAATGCCACCTTGATTTTCTCGTTTATCGGGATGAAAACCCAGGAAATAGCCGTCGGCAACCGGACAAGCATCAACGTGCGACTGGCGGAAGACGTAATCGGAATTGAAGAAGTGGTCGCTGTCGGTTATGGTTCGATGACCAGACGCGAACTCTCCACTTCGATCAGTTCCGTCAAAAACGATGATTTGGTGGAACGGACGGCTTCTTTCAATATCCTGGAAGGATTGGCAGGGAAGGTAGCCGGCGTAAGGAATGTCTCTTTCTCCGGAAAACCGGGGGGGGGGTCGGCGTTACGAATCAGGGGGATGGGATCCATCAATGCCGACAGTAACCCGATCTATGTCATGGATGGCGTGGTGGGCGTTGACCCGCAGATCATCAATGCTGAAAACATCGAATCCATCGACATTCTGAAAGATGCCGCCGCCACCGCAATGTACGGCGCCCAAGGATCGAACGGCGTGGTGCTCATCACAACCAAAAGCGGGAAGAAAGATACAGGATCCATCACTTACCATGCGAAAATGGGCGCAGGATTCCTCAATCGGAAATTAGACCTGTTGAACGCCGACGAGTATATGGAAATCCAAAAACGAGCGTATGCTTACAGCGGAAAAGTGATGCCGCACCTCCAGACTCCGATGGAAAACTTGTTTTATTATTCCAAAGACGCTTCCGGCAATTACCTGAGAGACGAATACGGCTACCTGATTGCGTCTCCCAAATACGATACCGACTGGCAGGAAGAAATTTCACAGACAGCCATCACCAACGACCATACCCTCTCGTTTTCTTCAGGAAATGAAAAAAGTTCGCTTTATGCCAGTCTGGCATACCAGGATTTCGGAGGATTGGTCAAAGACACCTACTCCAAACGCTATACCGGAACGGTAAACGTGCAGAGCGACATAAAAAACTGGCTGCGGATTCAGGCAATCGTTACCACCGGATCACGCTCGCAAAACGATATGGAAGGCGGATTCGGCCAAGGACCTGTTCGAAATATGGTTGAAATGCCGCCGATTGTTCCGGTCAAATACGAAGACGGCACTTGGGGACGCAAACACGACTACCCATTGGGGGAAAAGGCGGAAAACCCGATCTTGCTGTTGGAACAACAAAAGAACATCTACGAAGAAAATTTCTCTATATTTAATCTGATCACCACATTCAAGATTGGCAATCACTTGCAATTCACTGCAAAAGGCGATTTGCAAACCACCAACGGCAGAAGTTTGAGCTACGCCAAAGCAGGGTTGTTTGATGTCAGTGAAACGAACGGCGGGTATGCCGACATCTCCAATGCCGTGAGCACCCGCTGGTCGAACGAAGACTATTTTACCTATACCAACAGTTTTCTCAATAACCGGCTACAGTCGCAGTTCGTGTTGGGCGCCAGCTGGTATTACTATCACACAGAAAGTTCATCTTCCGGTTCGGAAAACTACTTCGACGACTTTTTCGATTACTATAACCTGGGCGCAGGCACTGTGTTTCATAAACCTGGATCCGGCATGAGCCAGAATACGATCAATTCGTATTATTTCAGGATGAATCATAACTACAACGACAAATACCTGTTCGGCTTGACTTTCAGAATCGACGGAGCGTCCAACTTCGGTAAGAACAATAAATACGGATATTTTCCTTCTGCTTCGTTTGCTTGGCGGTTTTCGGAAGAAGATTTCTTCGATCCGTATGAAGAAACCGTCAACAACGCGAAACTGCGGCTCAGCTATGGTTCCGTCGGGAATGCTTCGATTCCCAACTACCGCACCATCTCGCAATATTCCAACAATTCTACCATTTTCAATAAGACATTGGAACCGTACGTCCTGCTGAGCAATCTCGGCAACCAGGACTTGAAATGGGAAACTTCCAACCAGTTGAACATCGGTCTCGATCTGGGATTCCTGAATAACCGGTTAGAGTTTATCGCGGATTACTATTACAAATCGACCAAAGATTTGTTGTTCTCAAAACAGGTGCCCTACATCACGGGTTATTCCAACACCTGGACCAACCTGGGCGAAATCGTGAATACCGGTTTTGAATTTACCCTTTCGACACGCAATATCGTCGAGAAAGATTTCTCCTGGTCAACCGATTTCAATTTTTCTACCAACAAACTGATGGTGAAAGACATCGGTGGGGAAACGATCGATACAGGCAACAACACCATCGCCAGGGAAGGGGAAGAATGGGCTTCTTATTATGTCTTCAACCGATTGGGAACCTGGTCGCTGGACGAAGTCGAAGAAGCTGCCCGCTACGGAAAGAAACCCGGCGACATCAAATATCAGGATATTGACGGAGACGGCGTTATCAACGATAATGACCGCGTCATCATGGGCAACGGACTGCCGAAAGGCGACCTGAACATGGTGAACACATTCCGCTACAAGAACCTTTCGCTGATGATCGATCTGAACTATCGCTACGGCGCAAAACTGATGGGGATTGCCCCTACGATGATGGAAAACCGGCAACTCTACGGCAATTCGCTCAAATCGGTGCTGGATGCCTGGAGACCGGAAAGTCAAAACTCGATGATTGCTGCCGTCCGCTTGCCCTCCGACGTCTATTTCGGAGAAAATGAAAAAGACAGCAGGATGCTCTACAACGGCGATTTCCTCCGCCTCCGAAACATTTCGTTGACGTATGATTTCAGTCCTTCGCTCCTGCGCAAGCTCAATACCTTCAAAGCGCTTACCATCGGCGTAAACATTGAAAACGCTTATGTCTTCTCCAGCTATCCCGGATTCGATCCGGAAATAGGCGCTTTCAATACCGATACCGGACAAGGGATCGATTTCTATTCCTATCCCCGTCCTACCACAGTGTCTGCAAATGTTAAAGTCACATTCTAAAAATAGAAATCATGAAAAGATACATATCAAATATCATCCTGGCGCTTGCTTTCGCGGTCACTTTTACTTCTTGTAACGCTTTCCTCGAAGAAGACCCAAAAACATTTTTATCTCCCGACGCTTACTTCCAGTCGGAGGCGCAGATCACTGCCGCCGTCAATGGAGTATATACTTTCCTGGACGATTGTTTTACCTCGTCATTGGAATTGGGAAGCTGCAATTATTTGTTCCTTGAGTATTTACATGGTTATGGCGACCGGGTATATGCCGGAAGTTTCCTGGATCTCAGCCAGGCCATCAACCTGGATATCAAAGAAGACAACTGGTATATTCAGAATTATTGGCAAACTGGCTATTTCGCCATCGAAAACTGTAACAGCATCATCGAAAGTTTCGATAAAGTCACAACCGACATCATCAGCGAAGCGAATAAAAATAAATTGTACGGCGAAGTCTATTTTCTGCGCGCCTACAATTATTTCAACCTGGTACGGTTGTTCGGCGAATTACCCTTGAAGGTGACAAGCACCAAGAGTGAAAAAGACGGCGAGCTGCCGTTGTCGTCAATCGAAACGGTCTATGCACAGATCGAACGCGACCTCGTTGTTGCCGACTCACTGATGGCCAACAATTCCTGGGCAAGCATCCAGGGGCGTGTAGCCAAAGGCGCTGTCAAATCGCTGATGGCGAATGTCTACATCACCATGGCTGGTTATCCCCTGCAAAAAGGGACGACTTATTACCAAAAGGCCTACGAAGCTGCCAAAGAAGTAGTCGCCGGCAATGCTTTTTACCTTTTCGACAGTTATGCCGGGTTGCGGGATGTCGCCAATGAAAATTCAGGCGAAAACATCTGGATGATCCAGTGCGAAAGCCAATATGCCGGTTCGCCGGTGCATGCCAACCTGCTGCCTTATCCTGCCGTCACGCCGAAAATCTCTTCGTCCGACGCTTACGGAGGGGCATTGGCTCCTGCACAGGCGTTCTATGAATCCTATACCGAAGGCGACCTGCGTGTGGCAGAGAAAGGATTTTACTTTACCAAACACGAATCACTCGACAATGCCAATGAAGTCGTGGAGCTTGGAAGGCCATACATCTATAAATTCTGGGATGACGATTGCGCCAAGACGGGGAAATCGGGCAAAAACTATTGTCTGATCCGTTATGCCGATGTGTTGCTGATGCTTGCTGAAGCGAAAGCGCAGGCCGACGGCGGAACTACCAGCAATGCCGATGCCATCGATGCTTACTACAAGGTACGCCATCGCGCCAATCCCAACGAATCGCGACCGGCATCAATTTCTGTAAACGACATCTTGAAAGAGCGTTTCTGGGAAATCTGCTTTGAAGGACAGACCTGGTACGATATGCTTCGTACGCGAAAAGCCTTCAATGTCATTACGGGCAATATCGTGAATATGATCGGTTATAATGCGCCTTCCCATTCCGAAGGCCACGCATTTGAAGAAGCAGATTTGCTGTTTCCGTATCCTCTGCGGGAAAAACGGTTAAATGCTAACCTGGTAAGAAATTGATTATCATAATGAAACGAATACGACAACGGATTCTTTGGGGTGTTATGCTGTTGACAATGACGGCTGCCTGTGAGAAAAACAGCGGAACGAAAGAAAACCCGTTTGAGACCGGCGAATCTTTTTTAAAGTTGAACCAGTCTTCAAATGCCGATACCGTCTTTTTGTCATGGGAGCTGACGGATACCAAGCTCGATTTCGATTCTTACCGCATCACGGATAAGTCTTCCAATCGCACCGTCACTGTCGACCGCAACGCCAACAGTTGCATCCTGACCCACGTTCCATATTATCAACAGGTTCCCTTGTCCATCGCGCTTATGAAAAATAACACGGAAGTGAAGACGCTTGAAGCAGGCGCTTTTATCAATGGACTGGACACGGTGTTCGCAGGCATACTGGTTCCTGACCGTGGCAGTGTGACCGGTGGCGACGGCACGTACTCGATTGCGTTGCCCGACGGACGGAGCATCTTCCTGATGGGAGATTCCTACACCGGACCCGTCACCAATGGTGCACGCCTGATGTCTGATCACATGTTCCGTAACACCTACATCCTGTACGATAACGGCAAGGTAAGCGCCATCACCAACGCCAACGGCGACAAGACTTCCGCAGCGGTGCCTCCGGGCGTTATCGACGAAGGCAAGAAATGGTACTGGCCGGGGCATGGGTTCGTATACGGTAACAAACTCTACATCTTCCAGACATTGATGTATCAGGGAGCCGAGGGCATGTGGGGATTCATGTATGAGAAAACCGACATCCTGGAATACGACCTGCCTGGTGTGACACTCAAACAAACCGTTTCCGTTCCGTTTTCCGGCTCGACCGATATTCATTTCGGGATGGCCGCTTTGAAAGATGATGATAATACAATCTATATCTACGCCCAGGTGGATATCGATAATGGATTCGATCCTGTCTCCGACGCATTGGTGGCGCGAACCACCATCGATAACCTGTATACCAGATGGGAATATTTCAACGGTTCGGGTTGGAGCGTCGTGGCTGCGGATGCCGTGAAGATGTCGGGATTGTCCAGCGTCCCCGTCTCTTCGCAGTTTACCGTCTCCAAGATCGACGGGAAATATGTGCTGCTGACACAATCAAAAAAATTCAATTCCGGTGTGATCTATACCTTCATCGCAGATCATCCGGAAGGACCTTGGTACAACAAACAACTGATCTACACGCCCAAGGAACACGAATCGCCGGGTTTGCTGACGTATAACGCCTGCGCGCATCCGCAGTTTCAAAAAGACGGGATGCTGCTGGTGAGTTATAATGTCAATACCGAAGATTTTACGCAGCAACACAATGATGTATCCACTTATCGACCCCGATTCTTCTGGGTAGAGAAGAAAACGATTTTAGGAAATTAAATATGCAATTAAGCAATAGAAATAAAATAATTTTTAAATATAGAAATGATGAAAAACTTAAAGTTATTATTGATAGCGCTTTTATTCATAGCCTTCGCAGGAGGAGGGTGTGAAAATAAAGTCTCAAATCAAATGGAGGGAGAATATCCGCAAAACTACGACGTTAATTATCAGATCAGACAGGTGCTCCAGTATGATCCGATGAATATCAACGGAATTGATGTCTCGAAAAAACTGACATTCTTCAGTTCAATCCGCTTTACGCTCCATTACAACGAAGGTAAAATTACACACCTGACTTATTCTAACGGGACGGCGCCTTTTTCTCCGTTTACCTTCAATGCCAATCCGGAGTACAACAAAGTAGAATGTGAACTGAACTACGATGCCTTGCCGCATGAATTACGGCTCAAAGGAACTACCAATGTGATCGCCTATTTCCAAAATGGTGAGTTCACTATGCCGTTCCAGTTGGGGTGTGGTTCTATCAATTATAAATATACATTCACGAATGTACAATAGTAAATCAATTATGTTTAATATTAATAACATTGAAAGATGAAATACTTGAAAAAATATAAAAAGTGGCTGTTAATCCTCATTTTGCCGTTTATCATTGTCATGTGTATGACCATCGAAAACATTATACACCCCGACGATCCGCAGGTTAACAGTGAAATAGAAATAGGCGTAGACCTGAAATTGACGGCCGAAAATGATGATAATACCAAGATGGTGTTCGCTATCCTGGCTCCGAAAAGTTGGAATATCGCCAACAGTGCACAATTGACTTACACCACCAGCGGCTATACCCGCGGCGATGTGACGAACGAACCCTTGACGTTGATTGATCCGACCGCTACCGAACCGACAACCGCCATGCCCTGGTCGACTGCCCTGCAAAGCGAAATCGGGCTGATGGGAAACCTCGGACCGGTGGAATGGGTCGTGTTTGAGTCACAAACCGTATTTATTATCACCGACGAAGACGAAAAACTGATTACCGCCCATGTGAAGATAAAACTACGTACAGGAAGCCAGAATATCAAACTGTTTATGGGTTACTTCTTCTGCGGTAAAAATCGCGGGATGCATTCGGAATATTACAAAGCCAATGCACTGTCGAAAGTGATCACCGTGACCGGCGCTTCGGGGCCATTGACGGACTACACCACGGTGAGCCTGACGTCAACTACCCCGCAGACTTTCAGTTACGACGATATCTTCGCCCTCAATTTTGAGTCGGTTGCAGGCGATACGGAAACCGAACTCAAGGGCATCGACAAAGTCTATGTCTATGGCAAAGCGGTCTGTTCAAACGGTAGCGAAATCGTAATAGACGCCATCAGCGATAAGACATTGATGGAAAGACTCGGCGAGACTTCTTACCAGAAATACATCTATCCGCGCGAGTTCTTCAATGTGCCTCAGAATGTCGCCATCACTGCGCTCTATTTCCATTTTAACAATGGGGATAAGAGCATCGTAGTGAAGCAAACTTCCGGCGAAGACTTTGAAATCAGCGAAACGTGTGAATAACAAGGACGGTTGTCTCGAAAAGCATGCAAAAGCGCGTGCTTTTCGAGACAGGTCCTTTTACTGCCGATCAATGGAATCGTTAAACAATCTGCTACTTTCGTTTGCTGTCTTTACCATGCTGTCGTTGTCGAATTGCAGCAATATGAAGAATAACCATGTCGACAACGCGATAACGCTGGATACTACGATGATCAAAGCGCTTTGTCCGCCCGGAAAAAATATCTTTACAGGAGGCGATGGCGCTATCTCTATTGTAGTCGACAATCACAAAAGCCTCTGGTTGTGGGGCGATTCGTTCATGGGCGAAGTGGTCAATAACCAACGAGGCGACTCCGTCACCAACCCGCTTATCACCGGAAACCTCTTTGTTGAACTGGATGATGAAAAGCCGACGACCATCTGCGGCGGCACACCGCAAAATCCACAACCCGTCATTCCCAGCGACAGCATTGATGGCTTTTTGGCAGCCTATTGGCCGCACCATGGATTTGTGGAAAACAATATACTTCATGTTTTCATGGTTCGGATCATTTTTGATCCTTCGGTGTGGTTCGTTGTGGATAAACCCGCGTATTTCAGAATGAGCCTTCCGGATTATACACTGATCGACAGTCAGGAATTGGCCTCTTTCCCTGTCAATAAAATTTGGTATGGATTCGGGTTCTTTGAATTGGAAGGATATTATTATACTTACGGATGGACAGAATCCAGGGAAATGCATGCTGCCCGCGCACAATTGACAGATGACCGACTGCAGGGTTGGGAATATTTTGATGGAACTAACTGGAACAGTGATCCCGCTACTTCGCATAAACTTCCGGGACTGGACATGCGAATCAGCACCCAATTCAGTGTATTTCCGTATAAAAACAAATATATTTTGATCTCACAAGATGGAAACAGCCTGTCGAACAACATCTATTCTTTTATTGCGGATACACCTACCGGGCCCTGGTACAACAAGAAATTGCTATATACTGCGCCCGAACCTGCCGCCGACAGCCGCGTTTATACCTACAATGCCATGGCGCATCCTCAATATGACCAGGGCAATCGCCTGCTGATCGGCTATTCAGTCAATGCATTCATCCCCAAAGATGTGTGGGAAGATGCTTCAATCTATAAACCCCGATTCATACGCGTCCCTTACGATTATATTTTGAATTAATACGAAAATATCACAAACGTGAAAAGCGCATCATCTTAAATAGGATATTAAACATGAAACGAAAGAAAATCCATCACAATGGCGTCCTGTTGCTGTTTGTCTTTTTGTCTGCCGCTTCGCTCCATGCACAAACAGCCTGGTTTGTGGATGGTTATCATGGAGGCGTCTATGGCCATTACCCCCTCTGGCAAGCCCGTTTTATGGTTGAAGAACTGACCAAACAGCCGGATTGGAAAATCTGTCTGGAAATAGAGCCGGAAACCTGGGATACGGTGAATGTCAAAGATGCCGATAATTTCAAGACATTCCGGGAGTATTACGAAACGACCGGCCGTTACGGACGAATCGAATTTGTAAACCCCACTTGGGCGCAACCCTATTGTTACAATATTTCGGGCGAAAGCATCATCCGTCAATTCTACTACGGGATGAAAAAGATCCGCCAATATTTCCCAAACGCCTCCTTCGACACCTATTCGGTGGAAGAACCTTGTTTCACCAGCAGCCTGCCGCAGATATTGAAAGGATTCGGTTATAAATACGGCGTACTACGCAATCCCAATACGTGCTGGGGAGGCTATACCACCGCTTTCGGGAAAGACTTGGTGAACTGGATCGGACCCGACGGCAGTTCGCTGCCCGCCGTTCCTCGCTATGCCTGCGAAGATTTTTCGACCGTCAACACCTTTTCTACGCGCTCCAACGACAATTCCCGGGAATTTATCGCTGCCTGCTTTGCCGACGGAATTAAATTTCCGGTCGGGATGACTTTCCAGGATGCGGGATGGAATCACGGCCCCTGGCTCGAAAAATTCATCAAAGATTTCTACCATCCTTCGGTCTATGCCACCTGGACAGCGTATATCGACATGATAAAGGATAAGGTTACGCCTGTCGATTGGCATTTTTCTGTCGAAGATGTCAAACCTGGTTTGGTATGGGGAGCGCAAGTGCTGCAAAAAATCGCTCAACAAGTCCGCGTGAGTGAAAACAAACTCATCATGGCGGAAAAAATGGCCGCTTTCAACTGCTTGTTGAATAAAACACCCTGGCCGACCGACGATTTTGCAGAAGCCTGGAGAACCCTGATGCTCGCCCAACACCACGACTGCTGGATTGTGCCGTATAACGGGCGACCCGGTAATACCTGGGCGGATAAAGTTTCCCGTTGGACCGACGCCTCCAATCGGATTGCCGACACACAAATCGCCGCCCTCTTCGACACAGATGAGAAGTCAAGTGCGATCCGCGTATTCAACACTATGGGATTCGAACGTACCGACTTCGTGACGATGACATTGCCCGAAACGGCGGATGGGGTCGAAATGGTCGTCCGCGACCGTCACGGGAAAACTTTGCCATCGCAAATGCTAACCAATGAACAAGGACAATCTGCTTTGCAGTTTGAAGCGACGGTTCCGGGAATGGGATATGCCGCTTTTGAATTGAAACAACAGGCAAAACATTCCTCAAGATCTTCGGTCAATAGCGTTTCTTCCGGGACACTGACCATTGAAACAGACTTTTATTCTGCAACATTCGACGCCGACAAAGGAGGCGCCATCACCGGACTGCTGGACAAAAAACACCATCGCCGTCAATTGGTTGCTAACGGGAAAACATTGAATAACTTGCGTGGATATTTTTATCAGGAAGGACAGTTTCGTGGAAGCGCAGATCAGAATGCTACTGTCACCATCGAGGACGACGGCGCACTTTTTATCCGCGTGAAGGTGGAAAACCGCATTGCCGAAAACACCTCACTCCAACGAATTACTTTTTATAAAAAGCATCCGCGGATAGATTTTGAGCTTCGGATTGATTGGAATTCTCAACCGGGAATCGGCGCCTACGATCAGAGCGACAATTACAAGGCTGAAGAACGCAAGAAAGCGTTCTACAACGATGAATATAAACTCCAGTTGCTATTCCCTTTCGACGGTTTGGGCGATAGACTGTATAAAAATGCGCCTTTTGACGTCTGCGCAAGTCAATCCGAAAATACCATCTACCACAGTTGGGATAGCATCAAACACAATGTGGTGCTCAATTGGGTGGATGTCACCAATGCCTCCGGAGATTATGGAGTCGCACTTTTCACCGACCACACCACCAGTTACCTGCAAACCGACGCTCTGCCGCTCGGATTGACGGTGCAATATGTCGGCAAAGCCCTCTGGGGACGGAACTACCGTGTCGATGGTCCTACCTGTATCCATTATGCTTTGCTTCCGCATGCCGACAACTGGAATCAAGCGGATATTGAATTATCCAGCGCTGCATGGAACGAGCCTTTGATAGCAGGACGGGTCAACTCCCCGAACGACCTCGGCCGATATTCATTCTTCTCCCTCTCGGATAAAAAAATGCTGGTTTCGTCCGTTACAATGGACGGCGATGATCTGTTGGTTCGCTTTTACAACACTTCTTCAGAGCCTCAAAAAGAAAACGTGACTTGGTATTTCAATATTAGAAAAATCGATTTTGCAGATCTTAACGGAAACGCCTGCGCCGAAGTCGGCATGGAGAAGAAGCCTGACGGGACGACCGTCACGGCCCTGCAACTGCCTCCGTTCGGATTTCAGACAGTCAGGGTAAGGTTTTGATGTAACGACCTTGCAATTCTTGCTGTTTTTCCTGTCTTTCCTTTGTCAAATAAAAAAGGTAGTGCAGGGAAATGTGGTTTTTATGCGATTCAAATACTGACAAATCGGCAGACAAATAACGAATTGGTTATTTGGCATGACATTTGTGTGAATTGTAGTGTTTGAATTAATAAAGAAAATAACATAAAAACTATATAAAAACATGGGAAAGATAATAGGAATTGACTTAGGAACAACAAACTCGTGTGTTGCGGTGATGGAAGGTAACGAACCTGTCGTCATCACCAACAGTGAAGGAAAACGAACAACGCCTTCCATTGTCGCTTTTGTCGATGGAGGTGAACGTAAAATAGGCGACCCTGCAAAACGTCAGGCGATTACAAATCCGAAAAAAACAATTTTCTCCATCAAACGATTCATGGGAGAAACGTTTGACCAGGTGCAGAAAGAAATTGCACGCGTGCCTTACAGTGTCGTCAGAGGAGACAACAATACGCCGAGGGTCGACATCGACGGTCGGTTGTATACCCCACAGGAAATTTCGGCAATGATTCTTCAGAAAATGAAAAAAACAGCCGAAGATTATTTGGGACAGGAAGTAACGGAAGCAGTCATCACAGTACCGGCTTATTTCAGTGATTCACAACGCCAGGCAACAAAAGAAGCCGGAGAAATTGCCGGGCTGACTGTCAAAAGGATTATCAACGAACCGACAGCCGCCTCATTGGCCTATGGCCTCGACAAAGCCCATAAAGACATGAAAATTGCCGTTTTCGACCTTGGTGGCGGCACTTTCGATATCTCTATTTTGGAATTGGGCGACGGTGTGTTTGAGGTAAAATCCACCAACGGCGACACGCACTTGGGAGGAGACGATTTCGACCATAATATCATCGATTGGTTGGCCGAAGAATTTCTCAAAGACGAAGGCTTGGATTTACGGAAAGACCCGATGGCCTTGCAGCGGTTGAAAGAGGCTGCCGAAAAAGCAAAAATCGAACTCTCCAGTTCCAACTCCACAGAAATCAATTTGCCTTACATCATGCCTGTAGACGGGATGCCGAAGCACCTTGTCAAGACATTGACGCGGGCTAAATTTGAACAACTCTGCGATAAATTGATACAGGCTTGCGTAGAACCCTGCCACAAGGCGCTTGCCGATGCCGGAATGAAGGCTTCCGATATTGACGAAGTGATTTTAGTCGGAGGATCGACCCGTATTCCGGCCATTCAGGAAATGGTGCAGAAAATTTTCGGAAAAACGCCTTCCAAAGGAGTAAACCCCGATGAAGTAGTCGCCGTTGGTGCTGCTATTCAGGGAGCTGTCTTGTCAGGCGATGTGAAGGATGTGCTGCTGCTGGATGTCACCCCGCTTTCGTTGGGAATAGAAACAATGGGAAGCGTCATGACCAAATTGATCGAAGCAAATACCACCATCCCAACCAAGAAATCGCAAATTTTTACGACCGCTGTCGACAATCAGCCCTCCGTGGAGGTGCATGTATTGCAAGGAGAACGAGCGTTGGCAAAAGACAATAAAACGATCGGACGTTTTCATCTGGATGGCATAATGCCCGCTCCACGTGGAGTTCCACAGATCGAAGTGACTTTCGATATCGATGCCAACGGGATCTTGAATGTTTCGGCAAACGACAAAGCTACCGGCAAACAACAAAGTATCCGTATCGAGGCTTCCAGTGGCTTGAGTGATGCCGAAATCAAACGGATGAAAGATGAAGCGGCGGCAAATGCGGAAAGCGATCGAAAAGAAAAAGAACGGATTGACAAACTGAATCAGGCCGACAGCGTGATTTTCCAAACGGAAAAACAACTCAAAGAATTGGGAGATAAACTCCCCGCAGATAAGAAAGCGACCATCGAAGCCGGACTGGATAAGCTGAAAACAGCGCATAAAGCACAAGATATCGCAGGAATCGATGCCGCTATGGCTGAAATCAATACGGCTTTCCAGGCTGCGAGCCAGGATATTTATAACGCACAACAACAATCCGGCAACCCGAATCCTCAACCCAATGCGGATGCAAGTAGTCAATCCGGTCAATCCGAAAGCGGCAGCGTAACGGATGTGGATTTTGAGGAGGTGAAGTAAAAGGCAATCACAAACGATTACCAAATATTGAAAAATCCCTGTAAACGTAATGTTTATGGGGATTTTTATTTTTTAACAATTATCGATATTTATGCT
>JAISUK010000038.1 GCA_031272075.1 Dysgonamonadaceae bacterium | reverse complement strand
TTTATTTTTGTTAGGCAATTACTGAAAAGTAATCGTCCTGACCTGTTTGCCGGACCTGTATCTGCTTTATTGGCAGCTGTGAAAAAATGTGAATACCTTATTGGTTATTTTAATTGAGTATATTAAAATTGTTGAATAAGTATTTTGTGAAAAATATCAATTTGCATCATAAATTGATTCTCTGTTTTTGAAATTAAGGTATTATGTGTCCGGGCTTTTGCGAAAAAGTCCGGATTTTTCAGTTGAAGAATGACAAATAATAAGCCGGCATATTAACCCACCTTGCATCCCATTAAGTCGGAAACATCATGTAATCAAGCACATCCATTTTTTAAATTCCGATTTGCGTACTACAAATTTCGTTTGGTGAATGGAGGGGTTTTATTCTAAAGCATCGTAAATTTCCCGAGCTTTTGCTATGACCTCGCTACTCGAAAATCGAAAACACCGACCATGATCAGAAAATCATCCTTCCTCCCCATTAAGCACCAGTTTTTCGACAAAAAAAAAGTTGATTTACAAACAGCATATACATTCTTCCGAAATCGACATACACTTTTTTTTAAAGCTGATTTTTTAATACGTTGATCTACACATAATTATAAATTTGTTAATATCGAAAAAAAGTTGTAGCATATACATCCGACTCTCATTTTTTTTGTTTATTTTTGTTAGGCAATTACTGAAAAGTAATCGTCCTGACCTGTTTGCCGGACCTGTATCTGCTTTATTGGCAGCTGTGAAAAAATGTGAATACCTTATTGGTTATTTTTTGAGTATATTTTAATTGTTGAATAAGTATTTTGTGAAAAATATCAATTTGCATCATAAATTGATTCTCTGTTTTTGAAATTAAGGTATTATGTGTCCGGGCTTCTGCGAAAAAGTCCGGATTTTTCTCCTGTTTTCCGCATTGCAACACCCATTTTGACCGTAAAATTAATATTTTTCTTGATTATCAAACACTTAACAGGATGTTGCAATTATTTGTGCGGAAAACAGGTGCCCTCAAAGAACATATCGGGCGGGTTGGGAAAGTGATATGGAATACCTCGGACTTACCGGTAAGACATCATTATCTGATTGATTGATAATGATGTGATGAGGTCGGGAGACGGGTGAGGCGATTGCTTGCCATGGAGGTTGTTCTGTTTGTAAAATCAGGTCGAAATGAAATTAAGACCTGTCTTGACGACGCCCATACGGGCAACACGGGATACCCCAACATAACCCTTATTCCCCGAAAGCGCCCTTAATTGCTGTCAGCAATAAAGCAATAGCCCAAGCGAAGAACTGGTTGGTCTGGAGAAAAGTTATGGTAATACCTGCAACACTCGGAACACCCATGCAATTGTGCAATGACCTCGATTTAGGGACAATGTGTTGGCAAAAAATCAGAATTTCTCTATGATTTTTTTATTTCATCAACAATATTGTTCACTGCATACAGAGGGTAAACATCTATTTTGTCGTAAGTTGCAAAATTTTCAAGCGAAGTGCGAATACCGCGCACACTGTGTTTTTCTTTCATAAACAGGTGCAGGCTCTGCATTTTGCCGCTTGTACCTGATTTAACTTCGATCGGAAGAATCATATCGCCTTTTTGAATAATAAAATCCACTTCGGCCGTACTGCTTTTTTCCTCTCTGTGCCAAAAATAAAGCGATGGTTCCGAATTGGCGGGAAATGATTTTTGCAATTCAAGCGCAGCAAACATCTCCGCAACTCGCCCTTTGTTGATCATTTCCAAATTTGTTCCGGTTACAATATCGGTCAAGTCAAGTCCCGACAATTTAAGATAAATGCCTGTATCAAAAAGTATTAATTTTTGTTTTTTCAGATTGCTTTCTGCGCCGAGCGGAATACCGTTTGCTGCAGTATGAACGACCGGTATCACAAGCCCAGCCATTCGAAGCAATTCCACACATTCTTTTATTTGTACGATATTGTAATCACGACTCAATTTGGCATATACTACTTTTTGTCCTATCTGATTTATAATGCCGTCAAAAACAGCATTAAGCCGCAATAACGGCACCTTTTCGCGATATTTTTCAAAATCGGATTTGAGTGTGGTAATTAAATCTGTTAAAATATTCTGCGCCTCATAAATACTCTGTGTTTCAATATATTTGTCAACGGCTTCGGGCATTCCGCCAATCAGGATAAATGTTTTAAGAATTTCTATCGCTTTTGAGTGAAATGGCTCAAAAAAAGGAGTTTGTGGTAAATGTTTCTTGATTTCATCATTTAATTTTCCGTAACCACATGCAGACATAAATTCAGGGAAGTTAAATGGATACATAAAAAGATTGGTAATTCTGCCGACACCGAAACTTTTTACTTTTGCAAGAGCAAATTCCATGAGCGAACCGGCTGCAATAACGTGTTGTTCGGGGTAATCTTCAAAAAAGAAACGTAATGATGAAATAGCATTTGGGCACGCCTGAATTTCGTCCAGAAACAGCAAAGTTTTACCTGGGATAATAGCTTGCCTGTACATAGTAGAGAGTTTATTGCAAATTTCTTTTGGGTTTAAATCGTTCTCAAAAACCGTATATGCTGCTTTGTGTTTCTCGAAATTTATTTCGACAAAATTCTCAAAATTTTCGGCCAAATGTCGCACCGAACTTGATTTACCTACCTGTCTTGCTCCACGTAAAAGCAATGGTTTCCTTTTTGGGGAATTCATCCATGCCAATAAATGTTTGTCTATCAATCTGTTTATGTACATATTATAAAAATTACAAGCCTAAAAACAAATGTTTTTCTAAAAAATACAAGGCAAAGATACGGCGTTTTTCTAAAAAATACAAGGCAAAGATATTTTTTTTGCCGCCCGTAAAAAATTTTCCTGTACCAGCCTATACCAGCCGCATTTAGTAGACACTGAAATTTTTTTTTGATTAATTAATTATTAAAAGTAGACATTTTAAATATTTTCAGTGAATTTTCTTTTTCAAAAGTAGTCATTTTTGTTCTTTTTTTCAAGTTTTCTTTTTCAAAAGTAGTCATCGCAGATTCAACTAACAAATGCAACTAATGGTGATTGATTAGTTTTGCGAACAATAATAAAGGCGTTGCAAAGTTAAGTTTTTTTCTTGGTCTGCGATTATTTTTTTCTGAATCTACGTGCGCTCGCTACTCGAAAATGATATATTATTTGTTTGTAAATTTGAGGCTGAATAGTTACATATAAACGCACAGAAACAGAAATTTTTCCTACATTTGCAAAAAGATAATGCTATGAGCAAACGCAAAGTCAGATTTTTCAATAAGACGGGACCCTGCAATCCCGACGACCACTACATGCTGCCGCCTGAAGATCGCTTGATTGGGGCGCAGTTGCATCGCTATATCCGCGATCAACTCTACTGGGTGCTTCATGCACCGCGACAGACCGGCAAGACGACATTCCTGCTGAGTTGGATGCGGGAACTCAATGTCGATAACAACGTTGTCGCCTGCTACGTAAGCGTGGAACGCTGTCAGGGCATTCCGGATATTGAACGTTCGATGCCCGCAATCTATGAGGCCATAAGGCAGTATGCTGGTTATGCGCAATTGCCTGTTCCAAAAATTACCGATGTTCATCCGGCAAGTCTTTTAGGAGCAACGCTTACCGAATGGTCGCGACTTGTAGCTCCCAAGCCGCTTATCGTTCTTTTCGATGAGGTAGATACGCTCGAAGGCGAAGCGATGATCAGTTTTTTGCGACAGCTGCGGGGCGGTTTCGCTGCGCGGGGCGTCGGCACTTTCCCGACCTCCATTGCACTGGTCGGCATGCGCGACCTGAAAGACTACATCACCGCCTCGAAAGATGGTGTGGCGCCTAACCCCGGTTCTCCGTTCAATATCAAGGAAGATTCTGCCGTGATAGGCAACTTTTCCAAAGACGATGTCGCCCATCTTTTTGCGCAACGTACCGCCGAAACCGGACAGCAAATCACCCACGAAGCGCTCGATTATGTCTGGGAGCAGTCGCAGGGACAGCCCTGGATAGTAAATAATCTGTTCATGCGTGCTACAATGCGGGTGTTGGACGAAGACAGCACGGAGACAGTCGCCCTGGAGCATGTCACCGCGGCACGACAACAGATGGTGCTGGCGCGCGAAACACACCTCGATGCGCTGACTTACCGACTCGAAGACCCGCGCATTCGCAAAGTGCTCGAATCATTGATGACCGGCGACTCCGACATGACCCTTGCCGAAAGCGAAGGTTTCCGACTGTGTGTGGATTTGGGATTGGTGTCGCTCGTTAAGGGAACTCCGCAGGTAGCCAACCCGATCTATCGCGAAGTGCTTGCTCGCAAGATGACCTTTGGCGCACAAACCGCTATCCCCGAACCCGAATGGGCATGGGAAAAACCCGACAGCTCATTGGATATGGATCGCTTGATGGTGGAGTTTCAGAAGTTCTGGCGAAGACATTCCGAGCGCTGGGAAGAAACGGCCAATTACACCGAAGCCTTTCCTCACTTGTTGTTGATGGCTTTCCTACAGCGCGTTTTGAACGGCGGTGGCGAAATAACCCGCGAATATGCAGCAGGACGCGGACGCATGGATCTTGCAGTAGAATACCGCGATCATATCTATATCATCGAAATCAAGATGATCCGTTCACACGATGGACCCGAAACCGTCCTGGAGGAAGGACTGGAGCAGATACGTCGCTATCGCGACAGCATCTGCGCGACAGCTCCCGCCTATCTCGTCATCTTCGACCGACGCCCCCAAGCAAAAGCAAAACCCTGGGACGACCGCATCGGCTGGGAAAAAATCGACGACGTCACGGTAGTGAGAGCATAATTCCGCCCTGTATCCTGCGACTGAGAGTTGTCTGACTCCCGGGCGCAGAACACAGGGAAGGATATTGCATTTCACCTCGACCGAATTTCCCGTCGCATGAAGGCATAATAGCCAAGAGCAAACAGAAGGATGCTGCCGGCCACAAGGAAAGTTACGTGGGGCCAGACCATCAGAACGCTCTGTCCCAAGGGCAGTGGCGTCGGTAACGCCCCGACATATTGTTCGGGGGTGTACATCCAGTAACTGCGACTTTCAGGGATCAACAGCGTACTTGTCGCCTCAGTGAACATGAAGCACGGATTGCCGCGCATCAGTTCGAGTGCAAAATTATTCACGGCGACTGCCTGCGCTTCACTCACAATCTGCTTGGGAACTAAACCTCTGATAATGAGATTCATGATAATCCCGTAAAAGAAGCTAAAAAACAGCCATACAGCGATGCCCGAAAGCGCTGAAGTGGCCGCCTGACGAAACCAGACCGAGAAAAACAACGACAGATTGAGCCAGAACGCGACATAGACGATATTCAGGACCGTAAAACTGATGAGTCGCATCACTTCGTCGAATGTCGGTGGCACACCGATATTGATCAATCCCCATCCGAATACGAGCAACGTCAAGACAATGAACAGCAAACTGATGACCGTCAACGAGGCGATAAATTTCGACAGGATAATGTAGTCGCGGTAAACGGGTTGGCTCAGCAAGCGGCTCAGTGTCCCTTTGTTGTGCTCGGAGTTGATGGCGTCGAATCCGAGACTGATGCCCAGCAAGGGGCCGAGATAACTCACGAGGATGGTGAACGAATATTGCGAGTTGTCCGAAACGGTAAACAGCCGCAGGAAAAAGAAGGCGTCGTCGCCGCTGATTTTCTTCACTGCATCGGAAAAACCGCTCAGCGATGAATAGATAGATCCCAAGCAAGCAAAAGCAATCAGCATGAACAATATCAAGAAACGCCAGCTACGCAGCAAATCGAAGATTTCTTTGCCTGTCATCACAGCGAGCGGATGACGGGCTTTGTCGTCCGGTTTGCGAGGCGGGAAGAGCCATTGCTTTGCCTGGTAGTATGCCGGTTTGAGGCCCTCGGTATAAGCGATTTTTACTGCTTGGCCTGCCGTCTTCAGTGCTTTGCCTGTGGCGGCGATTGTATTTTTTACAGCAATTTTACTCATAGTTCTGTTTCTCCTTCAAAATAACGATTATAGATTTCTTCGAGGCTATGACTTTTATCGCCAAAGAGTTGCACCGAAAGATCCGGAATATTTCCAATAGCGGCAAGGCGACCTTTGACATAGATGCCCACACGGTCACACACCTGTCCTACCTGATGGAGGTTGTGCGACGAGAAAAGTATCGTCAGTCCGTGTTCGTTGCGCAATTCGCCGATCAAGTCGAGGAATGAACGGATGCCTTGCGGGTCGATGCCTGTTGTCGGCTCATCGAGGATAATGATTTGTGGCTGTTTGATCAGCACATCAGCCAGTCCAAGCCGTTGACGCATTCCTTTGGAATACTTGCCCGTCTTCTTATCCGCCTCCTCTTTCAATCCGACACGCTCAAGCAGTTCGTAAGCTTTTTCGCGTGCTTCCTTTTCCGACATGCGGTTCAGGCGCGCCGTATAGACCAGATTTTCCAATCCCGAACGGTTGTCATAGAAACCGACATCTTCGGGCAGGTAGCCGACAATCTTTTTCACACCGATGGGGTCAAGCGTCGGATTGATGCCGCCCACGATGGCCATCCCCGAAGTCGGCTCGGTTAGTCCGAGCATCATCAGAATGGTGGTGGATTTGCCGGCGCCGTTAGGACCGAGCAATCCAAATATCTCGCCTTTCGCGACGGTGAAAGAGATATTGTCTACCGCAGTGAACGATTTGTATTTTTTCGTGAGGTTCACCAGACTGATCGTATCGCTTCCAGCGATACCGTCAGTCGTCGTTTTAATTTCTGACGACATGGCGTTTACCTCCTTCCGAATTTTCTAAACAGATAGACAACCCCTCCGAATGCGGCAAGGATCACGATGAATCCGAGCCATCCCCAGATAGCGGGTGTTTTGACTGTCATACGGAGTGCGATTTTTGAAGACGTTTCTGGCGTTTGGGCTTCGAGGTTCACCACATAGTCGCCCGGAATAGCCCTGCGGTCGGATCGAATCGTGGCATAAGCGATTGCTTCTGCACCGGGCGCCAACTTGTCGATCTGCGTCGGATCGTAGGTTACTTCCCACTTCGAGGGCGCCTGCGACTTTAGTTGGATGGTCGACAGTTCTGAGGATCCGGTATTGCGCACGACTACTTGTATTTTACGTCTGCCGCCTGCATTCAGTTTGTCGCTGATCAATCCGGTTGGAGTCGAGAAGTTCAATTCGAATGAGCCGGTTACGACGGCTTCCAGTTCCAGACCTGCGGAGATGGCACCCGTCACGGCGCGCACAGGTACCTTGTAACTGCCTGCGCCGATCTGTGACGAGGGTTTGAGGTCGACCTGAATGTCCTTACTGGTGTTTGATTCCATCTCAACAGATGTCACCGTACGTCCTTCCACATTGAACGTTACCGTCCACCCGCGTGGGGCGTCTGACATCAGCGCGTAGAGTTGTTTCTGCGCTGTACGGTTCTTCAACGATGCGCGGTAGGTGAACGTGGAATTGGCGTTGCCCTGCATATTGGCTTGCGTGGTCGAAAATTCGGTCTCATTCGATCCTTCTTCCGTCACGTCGATGATGAGTTCAAGCGCAGAACTTCCTGCACGGACATAAAACCGGTAGGTTCCTTTGTTCACTTGGAACGGCACATCCACTTTCAACGAAAGCGATTTCCGTTCTCCGTTGAGTACCGCCATGCGTTTAGGAGTGTAAGCGCCCGAAACGAGCGAATATTTCCAACCCTCAGGCAACCCCGTAACACTGATTTCGTCATTGCTCGTTGCGCCGCTGCGATTGATAAGCTCAATCGAATAGTCGACCGTCTGACCGGGTGGCACTGCAACTCGGGTGTAGGTCGTGTAAAGGCTCGCAGAGCCATAAATGTAAGATGTAAAGCAACTTAATACAATCGTCCACATCAATGCGGACAGTCTCGAACACTTCAATAAATTTCGTACTGAGATCATAAAACTTTATTTTTTAATAAAATCAATATTATTCATATTCGGGGCGTGAAATTATAAAGTATTTCAATACGATGAACGTTGTTTTTTCTGAAATAATCCAAAAAAAAATTAATTGCAGTCCTGCGTGGAATTTTAGTTGTACTTTCGCATCGTTTCCAAGCGATCGTTCTAAATAATCAATAATAAAAAAGTATATGAGTAAGAAAAACGCTTTGTTAATAGTTTTACCTGTGATGTTCGGTTTTTTCATCATGGGTTTTGTAGATCTTATCGGAACGGCTATCAATTATGTAAAAACCGATTTGTCAGTCAACGATACGACAGCCAATCTGTTATCGCTTTCTTGTTTTCTCTGGTTTTTGATCCTGTCGGTCCCAACCGGATTCCTGATGAACCGGTTTGGCCGGAAAAATGCCGTGTTGATCAGTTTTGTAATCACTTTGTTCGGCTTGTTGTTGCCGTTTTTTCTTTACAAGAACGGCCAGAGCAAAATCGATTTTTCAGTCATTTTCATCGCATTTATGTTTATCGGTATTGGGAACACCATCATTCAGGTTGCTCTTAATCCGTTGGTAACTAATGTGGTATCAGGTGATCGGCTGACAGGAACACTGACGCTTGGACAGTTTGTCAAAGCGCTTGCTTCGTGGTTAGGCCCGAATGTGGCGGCCTGGCTGGCAGCGTCCGTCTTCGGCTGGAAATATGTATTTCTGATTTTTGCCGCCATCACGCTTCTTGCCGCGCTTTGGCTGTTTTTCACCCCCATACCTGAAGAAGGAGAGAAGAATCAAATTTCCTTTGCGGCTACTTTTTCACTTCTGAAAGACAAGAAAATTCTGATGTTTTTCATCGGGATATTGGTGCTGGTGGGCGTAGATGTGGGTTTGAGCGCTACTTTGCCGAAATACCTGATGGAAAAATGTCCGACGATTGCCGATATTTCGCACGCAGATCAACTGAAAAGCTATTATTATTTCATCGTCAGGGCGTTGGGCGCTTTTGCGGGGGGCATCTTGTTGATGAAGGTGTCTGAAAGGCCGTTTTATATCATCAGTACGTTGCTTGTGACGGCAGGATTGGCATTGATGCTCTTGAGCAAGACAGAATGGAGCATCCTGACTGCCACAGTGATCATTGCGCTCGGCTATTCCAACCTTTTCGCCATCATTTTTTCACAAGCATTGAAGCATCTACCCTCTAAAGCCAATGAGATCTCTTCGCTGCTGATTGTCGGTGTTTCGGGCGGCGCGATCGCCACTTTGCTCGGCATCGTCTCCGATGCTTTCGGAACACAATGGGCAGCCATGGCGGTCATTGCTTTCATCTGGCTGTATATGATAGGGTTGATAAGTGCGATTCGAAAGAATTAAGTTATGTATATTCATTTTGGGATAAAAGACGTTATCGATCTCCTACTGGTTGCATTTTTCCTTTACGAGGTCTACCGGTTGATGAAAAAGTCGGGCTCTACGGCGATTTTCGGCGGCATCCTGGCATTCATTGCCATCTGGATTTTGGTGTCGCAGATCTTTGAAATGCGCTTGATGGGCGCGATTCTCGATAAATTCATCAGTGTGGGGTTCATCGTGCTTGTGATACTTTTTCAGGAAGAGATCCGGCGGTTTCTCCAGGCGATGGGGTCGCATCGCGGATGGAAGATCATCACCCGAATTTTCACCAACCGGCAAGATTCAGTGAAAGACGATCTGTCGTATGTCATGCCGATTGTGATGGCAGCAATGAATATGTCGAAAAATAAGACCGGCGCCTTGATTGTGCTTCAACAAGAGATGAATCTGGATTTATATGTGCAGACCGGAGAACTCTTGAATGCAAACCTGAGTGCACGGTTGATCGAAAACATCTTTTTCAAGAACAGTCCGTTGCACGATGGCGCAATGATCGTCGTGGATAAAAAAATCAAAGCTGCGGCCTGTATCCTGCCGGTTTCCCAAAAGAATGATATTCCCAAGGAACTGGGATTGCGACACCGTTCGGCGCTTGGCATCTCGCAGGAGACGGATGCGAAAGTAGTGGTCGTCTCGGAAGAAAACGGGAAGATCGCATTGGCGCACAATGGAAAATTGCACCTGAACTTGACGGGAGAAGAATTGCAGAAATTGCTGAGCAAACCGCAATTGGAATAAAAGGCAGACGCCTCACTCCTTGAAATAGACGCGTTTCACACGCGGCGACACGGAGGTCAATATCTCGTAAGGGATCGTATCCAATTGTTTGGCCAATTCCGAGATCGAGATGTCCTGGCCGAAAATGATGGCTTCGTCGCCTTCTTTTACCGAAACGCCGGTGACATCGACCAGCGAAATATCCATGCAAATATTCCCGACAATCGGGCAACGGAGGCCATTGATCAGCACCGAAGACCGTCGGTTGCCAAGTCGTCGATCCAAGCCGTCGGCATAGCCGACCGGCAGGCAAGCGATGACGCTGTCGCTTTTGAGCATATCCTTGCGATTGTATCCGATGGTTTCTCCTTTTTTTACATGACGTATCTGTAAGATCCGGGTTTTTAAGGTCGCGACGGGTTTCAATAGATTTTGGTCTACGGCGGATATACCGTACAGTCCGATGCCCAGCCGAACCATCTGGTGCTGATAATCCGGAAACCGTTCGATGCCTGCGGAATTGAGAACGTGTCGCATCACCGGATATTGCAACAACGATTCCAATTCTCCGGATACTGCCATGAATTTCTGTAACTGAAGCATCGTAAAAGTATCCAGTTCGGGAGAATCACTTCCGGCTAAATGAGAGAAGACAGAACGTACTTTGATCGCCTGTTGCTGTTTCAGGATTGCAGCGACCTCGCCAATTTCTTCGGGATCAAACCCCAAACGATTCATTCCGGTATTCAGTTTGATATGAACCGGATAATTCATAATTCCCCTTCGTCCGGCTTCTTTTATCAGCGAATTGAGCAAGCCAAAACTGTAGACTTCCGGCTCCAGATTGCAGTCAAACAGCATGTTAAAGGCATGTATCTCGGGATTCATCACCATAATCGGCATCGTAATGCCCTCGCGACGCAGTTCGTAGCCTTCATCGGCAACAGCGACCGCCAGGTAGTCGCAACCCTGATCCTGTAAAGTTTTTGCCAATTCGTACGATCCGATGCCATAGCCGAAGGCTTTGACCATACAGATGACTTTTGTTTCCGGTTTTAGTTTTGAACGAAAATATTTGAAATTGTGGGTCACAGCATCCAGATCGACTTCCAGTGTTGTCTGATGGACTTTTTCTTCCAGTTGTTCGGAGATTCGCTCAAACTGAAATTTTCTTGATCCTTTGATCAGTATAATTGAATCGGTCCACTGGTTCAGATATCCTGCGTTCAGAAAGGCTTCTGTGGTTTTAAAAAACACTTTGTCCAGTTTGAACAATGCGGCATTTTCCATCAGGTCGGGGCCGATTCCGACAAACTGAGTCACCTGTTTTTGAGTCACCAGGTCTGCGACTTTTTGATAGAACAGGCGGCTTTCCATCCCCGATTGGAGGATGTCGGAAAGGATCACCACCGGCTTCAAGGTGTTGTCGAGCGACCGTCTCGACATGAAATCCAGCGCGATTGCCAACGAATTGATGTCGGAATTGTAGGTGTCGTTGATGAGGATATTGTTGTGGATCCCTTTTTTTACATTCAGACGCATCGCCACCGATTCCAGGTTTTCAAAGCCGGATTGCATGTCCGGAATGTCTACTCCCAAATAAAGGATGACTGCCAGGCAGAGGATCAGATTCTCGACGGAAGCCTCGTCAGGGAAAGGGATGAAGATTGCAGACCGCTTCCCCGAATGATGGTAGGTGATTTGCGCCCCCTCGATGGATTTTTCTATTTTAGAGATATAGAGGTCTGCCTGTGGATCGTGCATCGACCAGCAGAAGGTCGCTTTTTCGGGATACCGTTCGCGGATACAATGCCGCAGCAGCAGATTGTCGGAGTTAAACAGGATTATTTCACTGTGTTTGAACAAATCCAATTTTTCCCGGCATTTCTCTTCCAACGAATTGAAATTTTCCTGATGTGCGTCGCCGATAGAAGTAAATAATCCGATGGTGGGGTATACAATCGGCTCCAGTCGGCTCATCTCGGAAGGTTGCGAGACGCCTGCTTCAAAAATCCCCAACTCGGTTTCGTCGTCCAACTGCCAGATCGACAGCGGGACGCCGATTTGTGAATTGTAGCTGCGCGGGGAGCGGACGATCTTGAAATTTTTGTGCAGCAATTGGTACAGCCATTCTTTCACCATCGTTTTGCCATTGCTGCCCGTAATTCCGATGACAGGAATCGCAAACCGCTTCCGGTGGTATGCCGCCAATGACTGCAATGCCGCCAAGCTGCTGTCTACCAATAAAAAATTCGCTTCCGCCAAGGCTTCTGTCTGCTTATCGACATATTGAACAACAAAATTGCGTACCCCTTTCCGGTACAATTGTTCTATATATCGGTGACCGTCGTTGTGTTCAGTAACGATGGCAAAAAACAGGCTCTCGGATGGCTCGAAGAGCGAGCGGCTGTCTGTCAGTAGCAGACGAACGGTCGATGGGGTGCGGATCATTTCGCGAGCTGAAATGATCCGGGCAATCTGTTCGATGGGATAATTCATACGTCAATAATTTGTTTTTAATAGGTCGTATGGAACTCGCATGTCATTATTGTTATCCACTTGGATGTTTGAAAATCATGCTCGTTTCATTTTTATATGCTTAAAAACGATGACAAAAATAATGTTATATTCTTAGAATTAAAATTTGAATTTAAATAAACAGTTGATTTCGCTTTTTTCTTTCCCTGTAATCTCTTCCAAATCCGAACCGATGAGATCGGTATTGAAATAATGAATGAGCGTGGCTTTGACGTTGAACGTCAAGCGCGAGGCAATCATCCATTTCAGCAAGACAGCATAACGCATCCCTTTTTGATACAGCACAGGCATATCGAAAGCGTATAATAGCGTTTTTTCGTATTGGTAGATCCGGTTATTCCAGTCGGTGGCGTTGAAATATGCAGCCGACAAGTCCAATTGCAGCTTTTTGTCATTAATTTTGTACCCGACAGCTTGAGCGCAAGCCCATCCGGTTGTTGGGCGTTTCCCCGATTCGTGGTACAGGTTGTAATCGAATTGCGTTTTGAATGTGAACCTGGCTGATTGTACAGAGTTGAGTTGGTATTTCCAGCGGTGTTGATTGTAGGGCAGGACGGCAGAAGTTTTCTCGGTGACATTTTTCTCTTTCTCCTTGAATTTGTATTTCAGACTCATATTCAGGTTCGTTGAAGCGCGATAAGTGAGTTGTGCCAGCAGGTCTTTCCCCGACGAAGGAGTGTCGATCCCATATTTTATTTGCGGGAACCGGAAAGCATCGAGGAAGACTGCCAACTCCCATTGCCGTTGCGGGAAGAATTTTATTCCGCAATAAAATCCCGATTCGTTTTGTAATGTGGAAGTCTCGCCAAACGATTGGCCGTAAAGCGATTGATAGTTGTAGCCGTAATTCCGGTACGAAAAGATGACATTGAGTAGCGATGCCGGGATTAATATGAAATGATTCACGGTGGCCAATCCCCCGTTGCGGCTCATCGCACTTTCTCCCTGAAACAGATACTTTTTGCGTTGATAAGCATAGTTGATGCCGACGTTGAAACTGCTCGTTCCCCGTAAATAATACACATTATACGGTTTGAGATCGGGATTGAGTGTTTTTCCTCCGAAATCCGCGGCCATAGCAGTCAATCCGATGTCAAGCGATTCATTTCGCCATTGAAAATGCCCGCCCATGGATGTCACTTGCGCTTGATGACGTTTGTTCAGATCGCTCGGGATTCGGTGATAGCCATCCGTCTTGAATGTAAAGATGGTCGTGCTGTCGGCTGTGGCATCCGGCATCCGTCTTGAATAAAAAAGTTGGATTCGGCACTGATTTAATTTCAGACTCACGGCGCTTCCACGGAAAAAATTGACTTCATTCGTAGAAAAATGCCTTTTTATTCCGGAAGTTTTCTTCCCGATATTGATGACATCCGCTGTTTTCCCAAGCGAAAAATCGGTGTTCACCACCAGCCCTTGCCCGAACGAGACGCGATAATCTCCCAGGTAAACACTTTCTAATATTCCGATATGCCTTAATGTAAAATGGATGGAATTGAAGTCAAAGCCCTTGTGATCAGCCCCCCAGAAGACTTCGCCCGGGTCTTTTTCTCCGACAAATCCGAACTGGATAAGATCTTTGTATTGAAATCCGTAACGTAACGACAGGTATTGCTTTTCGCCAAGATAGAATTTGTTGGGATCCGCTTCCTGCTCCTCCTGCGTATGGCTTTTATACCCTGCTTTCTGCTGAAAACAGTCATTCATCCGAAGAATGAGTTCGTTGACGCCATATTTGGCTGCCTGTCTGAGATTTGGTGTATCCTTGCTCTGCGCTTCCCCGATGTAAACAAAAGGCAAAAAATAGCGAATGGTCTGATAATCCAGCGATTCTACGTTTCTCAATTCGTAGATAGTAGCCAAAGGTCCGTATTTATAAATGTAATACAACAGGTTCTCAATCTGTATAGCCGAAAGGAAAGGAAATCGCTCCAGATCGGATTTGGTAATCGTGTTCAGATCAAACGGATGTTCACTTAAATAAGATAGTTCTTCATATAAGTTTTCAATCAGCGTGGATTCGAGTTCATTGTTTGATAATTCTTCGATATATTCCATCCACAAGTTGTTTTTTTCTTCCGACTGTGCCGTCGCGAAGCAATAAAAAGTAAGCAAAACGAAAATGCAACGAAATGTTTTCATCATATTCACCCTAAAATTCATACCCTACCTCGATGATACTGGAATTGCCGAGTATTTCATGTAAAAGAAAGCCCACGGAGACCGTCATCCGGTCAAAACGACAGGATGCTCCCAACGCAGGCAACAATACGGGCATGCGCATGCTTGTCCTGAAACACAAGCAATCTAACATGTTAAATTCTACTCCGACACTACATTCAAAAGGATTGCCCAATCCGGAAGACGCTTCAAACAGCATTGTGCAAATATCCGGAACCGTATAGTCGATCCCGGCATGAAGGGAGTAGGCTTTTTCGTCGAATGTCGTGGCCAGATTTTCTGCCGTCAGCCCGACACGAACCGTTGGCGACACAATCATTCGCATTCCGATGCCTGCATAAATGCCCGATTGCGACTGTTCGTCCGCAAATGAAGAACGATTCACATAAAGAAGTTTGGCTCCCAGCGCAATGTTAGGATGCAGCCGTTTTGCCAGTAACATGCCCAACGAGGTGATCCGATAATCTTCATAGCCGAAACTGCTCATTTGCATCCCGGCGTCCAGTATCCTATTGGGATATAACAACGACATTCGACATGTGTTGAGTTCTTCCATCTGGAAGCGGTTGTGGACGCTGATTGAAGCCAATTTAGCGTCTAAAAAAGAAATAAAAGCAGGATTGCCGAATCCGCCGTTGAGCGCACGGATATTGCCCAGCGCGACGGAACGCGCATCGTCACTTAATTCGTCATTGAACGAAAAGGCATGCGTACTACGGGAACAAAGGGTGAAGAAAAGCACCCCGATAAAGATTTTGTTACACACTGACTGTTTCATAATTAAAGTTTTAGTTGCTACAGTGAGTAGCTCACTGTGGATAATTCTATCTGTCGCAAATATACAAAGAGTTTTGGCAAAAACAATAGCAGACCAAAAAAAATAGCGTTTCAGAAAGACGAATGTTAACTTTTGGACGCAAACGATTTTTAAATAGATTCTATCAATATAAATATAGACAAAATCTATCCATTCAATGAGGCCTATATACGCTACTTCTGTAAAATCAGCGCTCTGCCGTTTGATTGTGCTTACAGTTGTTTATTCTTTCGCTTTTTCCCTCGCAACTGTTCTCGCTTTCTTTATTCTTAGAAACAGGTAGGTGCCGAATATCAGGCAGACGCTGACGATGCCAATCACGGTTGTCGCAGTCATATTGCCGCCGCTGTGTCCACCGCCACGACTTGCCATTTCAGCGCCCTGACGAATAGATTCACCACCCTGACGGATTGCCTCTCCGACTTGATGAACCATTTCGCGTCCACCTCTACCGCCACCTCCGTGTCCATGTCCACCGCGACCGCCGCCGACAAGACGGCTAACGCTCAACAGGATGGAATGAGTGAATATCATCGCATAAAGGACGTATGACCACCACTGCACTTTCTTCCAACGCACGCCGCCAAGCCACCGATGCACAAAGTCAAACGACGTTATCCAAAGAATTAAAAACAGGACTGACATCACCGCGCCGAGCAGATAGGCCGAATTGGCATAAATCGCGCCCGCGCCGCTGCGTACAGCCGCCTCGCCGCTTCCGAAGAAGTATTCAAACGTGCTTATCCCCATTCCCCAGCGCACCCAAATATGCACGATTATCGGGAAGCCGGAAATGATAGACAACTCCTTGCGTATCATCATCAAGCGCTTGACATAAGGGTTCGACAGCGGCAGGGCGCCGACAAACATAATGATTATCAGCAGCGGGAAAGAAAAGCCCGAAAAATGCACGTATTCGCGCATGATTTGCCCTATAACGCCGCCGCGGGAGAAGGCGAAGAAGCCCTCGCCGCCAAACAACGACCGTGCAAAAAACAGCAATGCCGGCAGCGCGAAAATCACGTAATAAACGTAAGGATGCTTCTTGATGGACTTCGCCAGCAGAAGAAAAACAAGCGTCAGCGTCGCCAACGATGTGATAAGTGGCAGGTTTTCAACCAACCACGTTAAAAACTGAAATAATAATTTGACCATAATTTATTTTATATTTATTTATCTTTGTGCAACTTTGTGGTTCTTCGTGCAACTTCGTGTAATTATTTTTGTAACACGAAGTTACACAAAGAAAACACGAAGAACCTCTAAGAAAAAACTATAATTTATAACGAGTAAAGTATAATTATTTTTTCAATCGTCCAACAGCATTGATTGACGTTGCGCCCGAAACGCTTAATCCCTTGACAGCGCTTGCCATCGCCGGGTCAATAATATAAATCGCCGGATTTGCGCCTTCTTCCGTGATCGGAAAATACATTTTGCCGTCGTAAGCCGCCGGTA
>JAISUK010000055.1 GCA_031272075.1 Dysgonamonadaceae bacterium | reverse complement strand
GTTTTTTCGCCGACATCCACAAGAATAACGAACTGAACAACGGCGTCCTGCCGGTCGAAGTTTCGGAACAGTTCCTGAAAGCGGTTTTCGACAGCGTCGCCAAAAATCCGAAAATCACGTTGACAGTCGATTTGGAACAGCAACTGATTACCAACAACGACACCGGACACAGCGAGCCGTTTGCAATCAATGCCTACAAAAAGGAGTGCTTCCTGAATGGCTTTGACGATATCGACTATCTTTTGAGTCGAAAAGACAAGATTGAAGAGTTTGAACAATGTGCTAATAAATAAATAATGGAAATCTTAGACACAACGCTTCGTGATGGAGAACAGACCTCCGGAGTCTCTTTTTCTGCTTCCGAAAAATTGAGTATCGTGCGCTTGTTGCTTGAAGAACTGAAGGTTGACCGCGTTGAGATCGCATCCGCCAGGGTATCGGACGGAGAATACGATGCTGTCAACAAAATTATCCAATGGGCAAACAAAAACGGATATTGCCATCGATTGGAAGTGCTGGGATTCGTTGATGGTTGTAATTCGCTGAATTGGGTCAAAGCCACCGGCTGTAAAGTCATGAATCTGTTATGCAAAGGGTCGCTCAAGCATTGCAAGGAACAATTGGGCAAAACTCCCGAAGAGCATGCCGCTGATATAGAATCTATTTTGCAAAAAGCGAAGCAGATGAACATCGAGATCAACCTCTACCTTGAAGATTGGTCAAATGGCATGATCAGTTCTCCGGAATATGTTTTTTTTCTGGTCGATCGTTTGAAAAACACCTCGATCAAGCGCTTCATGCTGCCCGATACATTGGGAATCCTGAATCCTGACAATACTGCGCAGTTTTGTCGACAAATGATCCAACGCTATCCGAATATTCATTTTGATTTCCATGCACATAACGATTACGACATGGCAGTGGGAAATGTTTTTGCCGCAGCAAGGGCGGGCATCAAGGGGGTTCATACGACCGTCAACGGACTCGGCGAACGAGCCGGCAATGCGCCACTCACAAGCGTAATTGCCGTCTTGCATGATCACTTGAAACTCAAAACAAATATCATCGAGAAAAATTTATTCATGGCAAGCCGAATTGTATCTTCGTATTCCGGCATACGGATTCCCAATAACAAACCGGTGACAGGCGACAGCGTTTTCACACAATGTGCCGGAATTCATGCTGACGGAGACAATAAAAACAATCTGTATTGCAACGATTTACTCCCAGAACGATTTGGAAGGATGCGCGAATATGCACTCGGCAAAATGTCCGGCAAAGCCAATATTAAACGTAATTTGGAATCCTTGGGAATCGAATTGGACGATAAATCGATGCGCAAAGTCACCGAACGCATTATCGAATTGGGAGATAAAAAGGAGATTGTGACGCAAGACGATTTACCTTTCATCATCTCGGATGTGCTGCACAATGAAAATACCGAAACGATCAAATTGGTCAATTATTCGCTTTCGTTGGCGCACGGACTTCGCCCTACCGCGACTGTCCGCATACGGATCGACGGATCGGAATATGAATTTACGGCGCCAGGCGATGGTCAGTATCATGCTTTTTCCAAAGCCGTATGGAAAATTTATACCAAATTAAACAAGCCGAAACCGGTGCTGACGGATTATGTCGTCAGCATCCCTTCCGGCGGACGGACCGACGCTTTGGTGCAAACCGTCATCTCTTGGAATTTCAACGGTAAAGACTTCAAAACAAGGGGATTGGATGTCGACCAAACGGTTGCGGCCATCAAAGCAACTGTTAAAATGTTGAATATGATCGAAAACATGTAAAAAAAGTCCTACTTTTGTTTCCAAACGCTTTCGGGATATGGAAATAAAAATTCTGTCTCATCAGCATCTTATCAATATTCACTAATTTGTAGAACAATGAATAAAAAACTGACTATCGCACTTGTAGCGCACGACAAACGCAAAGCGGATATGATTGAATGGACGTTGCATAACGCGCACTTCCTGTCAATGCACAACATGATTTGCACCGGCACGACCGGTGGGCTGATCCGCAACGCCTTTGAAGAGAAAGGTATTCAGGCAAATATCGTCTGTATGCATTCGGGACCGATGGGTGGCGACGCCGAAATTGCCGCCATGGTGGTACGCAAGAAAATTGATTTGGCGATTTTCCTCATAGACGACCTTAATCCGCAGCCGCACGAAGCCGACATACAAATGCTTCTGCGCCAGTGCCGCGTCCATAATGTCCCTATCGCATGTAACCGTTACAGCGCCGACCTGATGATTACCAGCACGCTGTGGGACGACGAGACATACGTCCCGATGGAACCGAAATATATTCAGTTTAACCGCTGATATTATTTTTTTCCGTTCGCTTGCATATAAAAAATAGCGCAGCAGCGTTTTCTTACTCGAAAGAAAGGCTGAAATCACTCGCGGAAAGAGATCTTCTCGCGCGGGGAAAATTGACTCATACAAAAAGTAATAACAATATAAATACAATTTAGTATTCACCGCTTCTCAATTATTTCGTATCTTTGCTCCTCCATAATTTTACAGATAAATTATGAAACTAAAAATAGCAGTTTTACCGGGCGACGGGATAGGCCCGGAGGTTACAGCGCAGGCGCTGAAAGTAGTAGAGGCCGTTTGTCGCAAGTATAATCACGAGTTGACATACAGCGAGGCGCTTGTCGGGGCTTGCGCCATCGACGCGACAGGCTCGCCTTATCCTGTTGCGACGCACGAACTTTGCATGCAGAGCGACGCCGTCCTTTTCGGGGCTATCGGCTCGCCGAAGTACGACAACGATCCCGCAGCCAAAGTACGTCCCGAACAGGGATTGCTTGCCATGC